>DEHU01000113.1 GCA_002352125.1 Competibacteraceae bacterium UBA2792
ATGTCGGCGATCTTGCGGCTGCTTTGGTTGATCGCCGACATCGCGGTAACGGCTCGCTCGACGACTTGCCCGCCTTGTTCCGCTTGAGTCCGGGCGGCGCTCGCCAACTGGTTGGCCTGTCCGGCGTTGTCGGCGCTCTGTTTGACCGTCGAGGTCAGCTCTTCCATGCTGGAAGCAGTCTCTTCCAGCGCGCTGGCTTGCTCTTCGGTCCGCTGCGCTAAATCGCCGCTGCCTTGCGCGATCTCGGCCGCGGCGGAATTGACCATGTCGGTGGTTTCCTGCACCTCGCCGGCGATCCGTCGCAGTTCCACCGTCATCGTTTGCATCGCCGCCAATAATTGGCCCGTTTCATCTCCCGAATCCACCGCGACATCCGTCGTCAAATCGCCGTGCGCGATTCGCCGGGATGCCACCGCTGCCGTTTGCACCCGCCGGCCGAGCACCCGCGCCGCCAGCCAACTGATCAATGTGGTAATCGCCAATACCAGCATCGCTACCGTGACCGACAATGAAATCGTCTCGCGCAACTCCCCAGCGACCTTCTGTTCGATCCCTTGCACGGCGTCATCGATATCGTCGATGTAGAAGCCGGTACCAACCATCCACTGCCATTTATCCAGACCGGCTGCATAGCTTAGTTTGGGGACAGCTTTATTTTTCGATGGCTTATCGAAAACATACTCGACATAGCCCCCACCCTGCTTGGCCCGGTCAATCATTTCGCGAATAAAAAACACCCCGTTGGCGTCTTTGGTCTCACCGAGATTCTTACCTTCCAACTCGGGCTTAGGGCGGGTCGCTACGTTAATGCCGTCGTGGCGATATACGAAAAAATAACCATCCTGACCATAACTCAATTGGCGCAAGATGGTTCGCGCTTGTTCCTGCACACTTTTATCGTCGGCCGCCGCGTTCTCGTACAGCGGGCGGACGGCCGAAATTGCCACGTCTACGTAGTTTTTCAGTTCTGCTTCTTTGGCCGCCCGCATGCTTTTGCGGGTCGATTCAATTTCCCGTTGTCCAGCCTGGAAAGCCTGATAAACGGTCAAGCTGGTCAATCCCAACGTCAACACGACCGCCGGTAGGATTCCCAACAAAATGATCTTGCCTTTCAATGAAATGGCTTTCATTTCGATCTTTGCCTTAAAATTGCGTTCGAAAATTGGCTCGCGCCTCAGGGCGCCAGCTCCCAAAAATGGATGATGCGATAGCTCGCGCAAATTCCGACGGGAAGGATGTAATCGGCTGGTATGCCGCATTGGGTGTCGCCCGATCCCGGATCGATGGGCTGGCCGTGACTCATGCCGGCGATCAGGTATTCCTCGACTCGTGGCCGACCGGTTGCGTCGCGGTAAACGCGATGGGAATATCCCTGGCCGGTTTGTTCTTCCACTGCGGAGTTCGGGTCGATACCTTGCAGCGCGGTCCATTGCTCCAGCAACTCGCGAGCGTTGGCGGGATCGACCGCCCAATCCGAGTCGCCCTGCCAAATCGACACCAGCGGCCACGCTTGCCGCTTCAAACCAGCCTCGGCGGTCGCTTGGCGGACTCGATCACTCCACTCCGCCGGCTCCAGATCGCGACCCCACAGTTGGCAACGCAACGCGCTGGGCAGGCCGCTCGCGCAGCCGTAAGGAATCCCCGCGACGATCGCGCCCCCCGCAAACACGTCCGGGTAATCGGCCAGCAAAACGGCGGTCATGGCACCACCCGCCGACAGGCCGGTGACGTAGATTCGTTGGGAATCGATGGGGCGGTCGGCCTGCATCCGGACGATCATCTGCCGGATCGACGCTGCCTCGCCCTGGTCGCGGCCAACGAGTTCGGGCCGGAACCAATTGAAGCATCGCTGCCAATTATTCGCCGCCCGCTGCTCGGGCAGCAGCAGCGCGAAACCCCAGCGGTCGGCCTGCTGCATCCAACCAGACTGTTGGGCGTAGTCCAGCGCCGTCTGTCTACAGCCATGCAGCACGACCACCAGCGGTGCCGGAACACGCGCTGCGTCGGGCCAGTAGTAGAACATGCCCAGATTGCCCGGATTCGGGCCGAACTCGGGCACTTCGCCCGCCATGCCCGCCCAAACGGCCAGGACGTTGCCGGACAACACCAGAATTCCCAGCAATGCGATGCTGGTCCAAAGGCGATATTTGCTCGACAAGACAAGCTTTCACTCGATTGAGCCTCGTTCGCTTGCTGGAGAGGAAGCTGGAGGCGATAGAGAGATGATGGCCCAGCTTCGCTTAGCCAACGGTAAATATGCCGACCGCCTCCAAAAGCGTATCGGCCTGAACGTTCATTGTCTTGGCAGTGGCCGTGATCTTTTCGGCGAACGCCGCGTTTTCCTGCGTGGCCCGGTCGAGCTGCATCGCCGCCTCATTGACCTGCGCGATGCCCGATGCCTGCTCGGCGGTCGCGCGACCGATGTCGCCCATGATCGCGGTCACCCGTTTGATCGCATCCACCATGTCGGCCATGGTCTTGCCGGCTTCCTGAGAGAGTTTCGCACCCGATTCCACCTTGCCCAACGAATCGGAAATCAGAGTTTTGATCTCTTTGGCCGCCGTCGCGGTTTTCTGCGCCAGGTTCCGCACTTCGCCCGCCACCACCGCAAACCCTCTGCCCTGCTCGCCGGCGCGAGCGGCTTCGACGGCCGCGTTCAACGCGAGGATGTTGGTTTGGAAAGCGATCTCGTCGATCACGCCAATGATGTCGGCAATCTTGGTCGAACTGGTGTTGATATCAGCCATGTTGGTTACCACTTGGCCGACCACTTGGCCGCCCTGTTCCGCGACGGTCGAAGCCGACAACGCCAGTTGATTTGCCTCGCGGGCCAACTCGGCAGTTTGCTGCACCGTCGCGTGGATTTCCTCCATGCTGGCAGCGGTCTCTTCGAGGTTGGACGCCTGGGATTCGGTCCGCCCAGAAAGCTCGATGACGCCCGATGTGATCTCGCTGGCCGCTGCGTGAATAGCGTGAGCCTGGGCACGCACGTTCGAAACGACTCCTTCCAGATTGACGCTGGTTTGGTTCAGGCCACGAATGGCGCGGCCGATCACATCCTGGCGGGACGTGTCGATTCGGCCGGTCAAGTCCGCGCCGGCGATGCGTTGGGCCATGAGCGCCACGGCTTGCAGCGGTTGCGCCACCGAACGATTCAGCCACCAACCCAGCGCACCAGCCACCACCAAGCTCGAAGTGCTCGCCGCGATCCAACGCAACCAGTCGAAACCGGCTCCGGTGGCGCCGGCGTTCGACCCAAACAAGGTCGCGGTTTCCACTCCGATCGCGATCAACATCATCACCAGCATCGCAATCCAGATTCGGGCGGAAACGCCGATTCGGGTCCAGGCGGCCAGTTTGCCGAGCCAATCGGTGCGAACCACATCGCCGCCTCGAATGCCGTAACGGCTCTTGCCGGCTTGGATCTCCTTGTATAAAGCGCCCGCCCTGGCTACGTCCTCGCGGCTGGGTTTGATGCGTACCGACATGTAGCCGACCGGCCGGCCATCTTTGACGAGCGGCGTGACGTTGGCCTTGACCCAATAATAATCCCCGTTCTTACAGCGGTTCTTGACCAGCGCGGTCCACTGATGGCCGGCTCGAATCGTTCGCCACAGATCGGCGAACGCTTCGGGCGGCATGTCGGGATGACGCACGAGATTGTGCGGTTCGCCGACCAGTTCCTCGATGGAAAAGCCGCTGATCTCGACGAACGTCGGATTGGCGTAGGTGATCCGGCTGTCGAGATCGGTGATGGAAACCAGCGCAGCATCATCGTCGAGCAGGTGTTCGATATCGGTAACGGGCAGATTGGTACGCATGATCGCTATTGAGTCGTCTTTAATTGTGGCTTGCGGTTCGGCGATCTCCGTCGCAAGGCGGGTTCGCGAAACGCAACCTACCATAACGGGGATTCGGCTCACGGCGGGTACGGCTCGCGCGCCCAACCCGTCCTACGATAGCTCTTGACACTCGATACATATCGCTCAAAACAGTTCGACGTCGCCCTCGTCCATGGATTGCTGTAAAACCGTTTTACTCTTTTGGAACAAGCTGGACCGCTGGATCGCTTGCAAGTTGTCTTTGAGCTGGGCCAAGGCCGCCCGGGCATCGCCGCCGCTTTGCGCCACATCCGCGAAAGCCTGCAAGCGGCCACACAAATCGGCCAATACGTGCTCCTGCTCGCCGAGTTCCCGATCGGCGTGGGTCAACAACTGGCCAACGATGTCCTCGAATTGCAACGATTGCACCGCCAAGCCCACGCTGTGATCGATGTGCTGGGTGAATTCGGAAACCTGGCTGAGATTTTCGGTGATGTACTCGTTCATGACGCCTAGCTTGGCGAACAAGATGTCCGCTTGATCCTTGGCTTCGATCAACGAGGTCATGTCGCGCATCGCCATCTGGTTGACCACGTCCCGGGTCTCGTGAACGATTTTTTTTGATTGCTCCACCTGCACGCGGATCTGTTCGTTCAGCTTCGCCGAACTGTGCGACAAGTTGCGCATCTCCGTCGCCACCACCTGAAATCCGCGGCCCGCCTCGCCCGATCGCGCCGCTTCGATAAACGCGTTCAGCGAAAGCAGGTTGGTCTGCTTGGTGATCATCTCGACGTTGCTCAGCAACGAGAAAGTCTGGTTCACCACGCCGGTCATGGCTTCCATCTTGGCGATCACCCCGCTGCTTTGCGCGCTGACTTGAGCGAGCGTATCCATGAAGCCTTGCAGGATGATCGACATGCCCTCGGCGATTTCCCGCACGCTGGCACGGTTGGCGTTTCCACCGCCCGACTTCTTTTGCGATACCTCGTCGATCAGGGAAGCGACCAGTTGCTGCTGAGCGCGGGTCTGGCTGTTCAGGCCGTTGAAGCTATTGCCCAGCTTGACCACCGCATCGCTGATAAGGGTTTTGCCTCGCCGGATGTCCTCGTGAACCCTGGTGTCCTTCGCGGCCAGGATGCCCTGCAAAATGGCCAGGACGTCGGTTGTGAGCCGCAGTACATCGTTCGACGATGCAGTTTCGGGCATCTCGACCGCCCGAATGCTGGTATCGCTTCCTTTCATCGGGAATGCTCCTCCGCAAATCGCAAGATCTGAGCCGGAATAGCGTCCAGCGGCAGGATTTTATCGACGCCGCCCAGTTTTACCGCTTGGCCGGGCATCCCCCACACTACGCTGGTCTGCTCGTCCTGGGCGATGGTGGGCGCCCCGGCGTCGTGCATTTCCTTCATTCCCCGCGCCCCGTCGTCGCCCATACCGGTCAAAATCGCGCCCACGGCATTTTGGCCGGCGTTGGCGGCTATCGACCGGAACAGCACATCCACGCTGGGCCGGTGCCGGTTGACCGGCGGTCCATCGCTCAGGCGGCACACGTAGCGGGCACCATCGCGCACCAGCATCAGATGCCGGTCACCGGGCGCGATGTAGGCATGACCCGGATACACCTGCTGACCGTCTCGCGCTTCGCAGACGGAGATCGTCGAGACCGAATCCATGCGGCGCGCGAACGGACCGCTGAACGCCTCCGGAATGTGCTGGGTGATGACGATACCCGGACAGTTCAAGGGCATGCGGATCAAAACTTCCTTGATCGCCTCGGTGCCGCCGGTGGACGCACCGATGGCGATGATGCTCTCGGTGGTCTTGAAGGGTCGCCGCTGATCCTGCCGTTGCAGGATCACGTCGGCCGAGTACTTTTCGCCAACCGCCGGCTTGGCTGGTACCGCCGATATCGGCATCGCCCGTCGCTCCTGCACCCGCGCCCGGGCGGCCATCCGGACTTTCTCCCGGATTTCCAGGGCATAATCGTCTAGGGTATGGGCAAGATCGACCTTCGGTTTGGTCACGAAATCGATGGCGCCCAGCTCCAAGGCTTGCAGGGTCACGGTCGCGCCCGATTCGGTTAGCGACGACACCATCACCACGGGCATCGGTCGCAGCCGCATCAGGTTGCTCAGGAAGGTCAAGCCGTCCATGCGCGGCATTTCCACGTCCAGCGTCAGCACGTCGGGATTGAGTCTTTTAATCTTTTCTCGCGCCGCATAAGGATCGGTTGCCGAACCCACCACTTCGATACCGGAATCCTGGCCGAGAATCTCGGTGAGAATCTGGCGGACCAGCGCGGAATCGTCGACGATCAAGACCTTGATTTTGTCTGCCATCAGCCGAAATCTCCGAACAGTTCGACGTCGCCGCCCTTGCCACCGTCCCGCCGCAAATCGTCTCGGTAGGTGGTTTCCTGTTTGACGATCGTTTCGTTGCGGATGTTGCGCAGTTTCTTGACCAGCACTTTGCCGGTCGCGGGCAGATAGGCCATGCGGCGCGGCAGATCCCCGCCTACGTCCTCGGCAGCCACGCTCAAGCCCTCGGTGCGCAGGTAAGAGCGGACGAATGCGATGTTTTGCAAGCCGACGTCGGTGATGCCGCCGATGATCCGGCCACCGCCAAATACCTTGACTTCCAGATTTTCGCGCCGGCCACCGTACTTGAGAATGCAGTTGATCAACCGTTCCATCGCGTAGCTGCCGTAGGCAGCATCGGCGCTCAATCCGCGATGGCCACCGTTGCCGCCGTTGCCGCCGTTGGATCGATTTTCTTCCGGCAGCATGAAGTGGTTCATGCCGCCGATGTTGGCGATCTTGTCGCGGACGCAGACGGACACGCAGGAACCGAGCACGGTCGTAATCATCTCCTGGCAGTGCGTAACGTAATACTCGCCCGCCAGAATTCGGACCACTTCGACATCCTGGATCGGGTCCCAGTAACTGCTCATGTGCCCGAATTCCGGCAAGCGCAAATGTTTCGGCCGATGGGGGGAACGCGGGACCTTAGCCATGGTTCGATTACTCAAATACACCGTTGATAGATGGTCTTGCCCAAGGGCACGAAACGATCGGTCACCTTGAACAGAGACTCGGAATGACCGACGAACAGGTGGCCTCGCTCGACGAGCAAGCCGGCGAAACGCTCGAACAGTTCCCGCTGGGTCGGCTTGTCGAAATAGATCACCACGTTGCGGCAAAACACCACGTCGAACGGGCCGTGCATCGGCCAATCGTGCATCAAATTCAGGCGCCGGAAAGTGATCAGCTCGCGCAATGCAGGCACCACCCGAACCTGTCCGGACTGGGGACCTCGACCTTTCTGGAACCAGCGCCGCACGCGCGCCTCGGGCAAGCCTTTGATGCGGCTCTCTTCGTACACGCCCCGTTCGGCCGTCGCCAGCACGTTGGAATCCAGGTCGGTCGCTAAAATCTTGGCGTCCCAACCGACCGCCGGCAAGGTCTCCCGCAACACCATCGCGATGGAATAAGGCTCTTCTCCGGTCGAACAACCGGCCGACCAGATACGAATGCGCCGGTGGCTGGCGCTACGTTCCCGGATCAGGGCGGGCAACAACTCGGCACCCAGAAACTCGAAATGGTGCGATTCCCGGAAAAACGACGTTAGATTGGTGGTCAGCGCGTTGACGAACTCGCCGATCTCCTCGTTGTTCTCGCCGCCGGTTTCCAATAAGCGGCAATACTCGTCGAAGCGCCGCAATCCCAAGGAACGCAAGCGCCTGGATAATCGGCTGTAAACCAGCTCGCGCTTGCCATCCGCCAGCGAAATACCCGCAATATCGTTAATAATCCGTCTGATGCGCTGAAAATCCTGATCGGCAAACTCAAATTCGGTTTCCATCTCTATATTTATCCGCGAGCGAATAGGCTTGCC
Source organism: Competibacteraceae bacterium UBA2792 (assembly GCA_002352125.1). Lineage (GTDB taxonomy): Bacteria > Pseudomonadota > Gammaproteobacteria > Competibacterales > Competibacteraceae > Competibacter_A. The sequence goes on from DEHU01000113.1 coordinate 7,716, forward strand.
CGAATCTTCGAGCGGGTCGGCCGAACGCCAACACCGGCCGAACGCTTGGATCCGGGCTGTTCGTTCTGTTCGTTACCGTTTCAAGTGCCATGTGCGGCATCGGTTGAGTGCGCCGCCTCCAGCTTGAACATCTCTTCGACGCTCAACAACCGGTCCACGTCCAGCAGCATCACCATCCCGCTCTCGACCGCCACCAGCCCGCTGATGAACTCGGTGTTTACCGCCGTCCCGAAATCCGGCGCTGGCTGCACCGTTGCCGGATCGACGTTCAGCACGTCCGACACCCCGTCCACCACCGCGCCGATGACCCGGCTCCCGCCCGCCGTCTGCACCGTCACCACGATCACCACCGTGGTCTTGGTGTATTCCATCGCCTCCAGTTCGAACCGCAGCCGCAGGTCGATCACCGGCACGATCGCCCCGCGCAGGTTCATCACCCCCCGCACGAAGGGTGGGGTATTGGGCACCTTGGTCACCGGCGCCCAGCCCCGGATTTCTTGCACTTTCAGGATGTCGACGCCGTACTCTTCTCCTGCCAGGCTGAAGGTCAGGTATTGCAACCCCTCCGTCGTGGCGTCGCGCTTGAGCAGGTTGCGCGTGCCCTGCACCGTCAAATCGGTCGTTTTCGTTTCCATGCCTGCCTCACATCGCCGCGTTGTTGACCCGGATCAGCCCGGATATATCGAGAATCAAGCCCACCCGGCCATCCCCGAGGATAGTTGCACCCGCCACGCCGGGCACCCGCCGGAAATTCTTTTCCAAAGATTTGATCGACACCTGCTGCTGGCCTTGCAAATCATCGACGAATAGCCCGACCTGCCGGCCGTCGGCTTCGACGACCACCAGTAAGCCATTTTCCAGATTGGTCTGGGCACCGGCCGTGCCGAACAGTTCGTACAGGCGCAGGACCGGCAGGTGCTGGCCGCGAAACCGCAACACTTCCCCCTTGCCGGCCACCCGGTTGACCGCTTCGTTGCGAATCTGCACCGATTCGATGATCGACAGCAGGGGGATGATGTAGCAATCCTGGCCGATGGAAACCAATTGGCCGTCCAGGATCGCCAAAGTCAGCGGCAAGCAAATCGTGATTTGGGTGCCGCGCCCCGGTTGGCTGGCGATCTGGATGCTGCCGCCCACGTCCTGAATATTGCGGCGCACCACGTCCATACCCACCCCGCGACCGGACACGTCGCTGATTTGTTTAGCGGTCGAGAGCCCCGGATGGAAGATCAGGTCGTAAATTTG
>DEHU01000065.1 GCA_002352125.1 Competibacteraceae bacterium UBA2792
GGCACCGAGTTCGCCAAGCGCTCGAAGGACTACAACTTCGAGAGCGTGCAGAAGGAGATTTACGGCGAGTTCGAAAACACCTTCATGATGTATCTGCCGCGCCTGTGCGAGCACTGCCTGAATCCGGCCTGCGTTGCTTCCTGCCCCAGCGGTGCGATCTATAAGCGCGAGGAGGACGGCATCGTCCTGATCGATCAGGACAAGTGTCGCGGTTGGCGGATGTGTGTGTCCGGCTGTCCGTACAAGAAGATTTACTACAACTGGAATACCGGCAAGTCCGAGAAGTGCATCCTCTGCTACCCGCGCATCGAGTCCGGCCAGCCGACGGTCTGCTCGGAAACCTGCGTGGGCCGCATCCGTTATCTGGGCGTGCTGCTCTACGATGCCGACCAAATCGAAAAAGCGGCCAGCGTTCTCGACGAAAAGAGCTTGTATCAGGCGCAACTGGACATCTTCCTCGATCCCTTCGATCCGGTCGTGCAAGCCGAGGCGCGCAAGGCCGGTATTCCCGAACCGTGGTTGCAGGCCGCCCAGGATTCGCCGATCTACAAGATGGCCATCGACTGGAAGATTGCCTTCCCGCTGCATCCCGAGTACCGCACTCTGCCGATGGTCTGGTACGTGCCGGCGCTGTCGCCGATCCAGGCTCGCGCCGAAGCCGGCCAGATCGGCATGAACGGCATCATCCCCGATGTCGGCTCGTTGCGGATTCCGCTGAAATACCTGGCCAACCTGCTGACCGCTGGGGACGAAAAACCGGTCAAGCTGGCGCTGGAGCGGATGCTGGCCATGCGTGCTTACATGCGGGCGAAGGTGGTGGATAACGAGGTAAAGGAGGACGTGCTGAAAGCGGTCAATCTCCGCATCGATCAGGTCGAGTCGATGTACCGCTATCTCGCCATCGCCAATTTCGAGGACCGCTTCGTCATCCCCACCTCGCACCGCGAATACGCCAGCGCGACCTACGACGCCTTCGGCGAACGCGGCGGCTGCGGTTTCAGCTTCGGCAACGGTTGCTCGCCGGGGACGGACAAGACCAACCTGTTCGGTGGCAAGAAAGTCACCACGCGCCGGGCGGTTCCGATCAAGGTGGAACCGCCAACCAAGGCTTGAATCGAGGGCAAACTCCCCTCTCCCGCCTGTGGGAGAGGAGTTGGGGGTAAGGGCATACATAACCAAGGTGGAACGATGAAAACCCTGAAAGTCCTGTCGGCCCTGTTGTGTTATCCGCAAGCCGACATGCAGGCCGCGCTGGATGAAATGGCGGAAATATTGAATCGGGAAAAGCTGTTGCCCGAGCGGGAGCAGCGGGCGCTGCAGGCGTTCATGAGCCGGCTGGAGCGGACCGACCTGATGAAATTGCAAGAGCGGTACGTAGCGACTTTCGACCGGGGCCGCGCCCTGTCGCTGCATCTGTTCGAGCACGTTCACGGCCAATCGCGGGATCGCGGGCAGGCGATGGTCAACCTGTTGGAAATCTATCGCCAGCACGGTTTCGAGCTCGGCACTCGCGAATTGCCCGACTACATCCCGTTGTTTCTGGAGTATCTGGCGCAGCGCCCGATGGGCGAGGCGCTGGACATGCTAGCCGACGCGATGCACGTCATGGCGCTGATCGGCGCGCGATTGGCCGAGCGTAACAGCGACTATCGGGCGGTCTTCGATGCGCTCGCCGCCTTGGTCGGCGAACCGGCGGACATCGAGGATATTCGCCGCCAAGCCGCCACCGAGGGGCCCGATCAAACCGTGGTGAACATGGACAAAATTTGGGAGGAGGAAGCCGTGACTTTCCTGGCCAACCAGGAGGGTTGTTCGGCCGGCCGCACGGGTTCGCGCGAGGCGCAACCGGTGCGGTGGGCGTCGCGACCTGGGCCGATGCCACAGCCCGCTCGTTCCCTATGAATCATTTGAGAATCTTTCGCCCACCCCCAGCGGCGGGGGCGGATTGAAACGAGGCTACGATCATGAATTATCTGGATACCCTGTTGTTTGGCGTCTATCCCTACTTGGCCGGCGCGGTATTCCTGCTCGGCAGTCTGGCGCGCTTCGACCGCGACCAGTTCACCTGGAAAGCGCATTCCAGCCAGATTCTGAGCAACAAGAACATGCGGCTGGCCAGCAACCTGTTTCACGTCGGTATTCTGCTGCTGTTTCTCGGCCATTTCGTCGGGTTGCTGACCCCGCCGGAAATCTTCCACGCTCTCGGCGTTTCCGCCGGCGCCAAGCAACTGTTGGCCATCGTTGCCGGCAGCGTCGCCGGCGCCATGTGCTTCGTCGGGCTGACCCTGCTGGTGCAGCGGCGGCTGACCGATCCGCGCGTGCGGGCCAACAGCACCCGGATGGACATCTTTATTCTGTTGCTGCTGTACGCACAATTGATTCTCGGCCTGCTGACCATCCCGGTGTCGCTGATGCACCTGGACGGCCACAATATGCTGAATCTGATGGGCTGGGCGCGGAATATCGTGACGTTCGATCCAGCGGAAGCGGTCGAATCCGTCTCCCACGTCGGTCTACTGTTTAAGCTGCACCTGTTCCTCGGCCTGACCGTGTTCCTGGTGTTCCCGTTCAGCCGGCTGGTGCATATCTGGAGCGCGCCGGTCACGTACCCGGCCCGGCCGTATCAGGTGGTGCGGCAGCGGTAGATGTTCATGCCGCTTTATGGCTCGGCAATTTAACTTGCCGCTCTTTTTCCAATGCGTTCCCTCGCTTTGTCCTTGTTTCTGGAGGACTTGATCGTCGCGTCAATGGTCGAGTGGGCCGTAAAATCCGGGACAAGCGAGACTACCGCCGTCTGCGGCCAGGGCGGGCGTGGGACGCGGTCCAGAACGCCAGCGTGCGCCGCAACCGCCCGCTGCCGGCTTTCCGGAACGCCTCGCGGTAAAGCATCTTGCGTCGTGCAAACTGCCCTTGCCGGCAACGGCAAGGGGTTCGGCGACCGCTTCGGTACCATCGGTGAGCGTCGGCCCACCGATCAGTATGCCTTCGATTAAACCCGCGTCATGCGTAGTATCCAGCATCGCCCGATCAATCTATCGCCCATAAACCGATAGCGTGATCGAGCGATTTGGTGGTTGCATCGATTCAGACTTGAAAATCGATACTTGAGATAAAGACCTATCAATCGTCGTGCATTCGGTAAAAAGCGCATATTTCACGATGCGCGTAAGCGGAACGACGATCCGTAAAAACTCGAACGGCGAGCAACTGATCCGGTACGGACCTGGCATCGAATAGTTGCGGGCAAAAAAACCGCTGGTTTCCCAGCGGCAAACTTGGAGGATGTCAACGTACAACAACACAACACAGAGGAGAGTGCGTCATTTGCGCCCGACGCGAGGCGTTTGGTAGCCAGCATCGCAATCGCCTGCTAGTTATTTCATTTATCGGCGGCCATGAACGAGACTTTAGGGGAATACGAAATTTTTTTCGCGCTGAAAACAACTTCTTGATTTCGGCGGTTAATAATCTATAACAGACTGATTTGTTTAATTATATTAAACTGATACGAATACTTTAACGCCTGGAGGCCCGTCATGCCCATCACCGTCAACGGCGTCGAGATCACCGATGCCACCGTTCGCGCCGAGATGCAGCACCACCCAGCGCCGTCGCAGGAAGTAGCCGAATATTCGGCGAAACTGGCGCTGGTGGCCAAGGAGTTGCTGTTGCAGGAAGCCACCCGATTGAAGATCGCCGGCGTTGACGACGATGCGCGGATCGCGACGCTGATCGAGCGCGAGGTCCCGGTATCGTCGCCAAGCGAGGACGATTGCCGGCGGTTTTTCCAGAGCAATCGTCAGCGGTTTCGGAGCGGCGATCTGTTCGAGGTTTCGCACATTCTGTGTGCTGCTCCACCGGACGACGCCGAAGCGCGCATCGCTGCCCGCACCCGCGCCGAGAGCGCCATCATGCAGCTTGGGGACGGCGGGCAATTTGCCGAACTGGCGAGCCGATGGTCGGACTGTCCCTCGAAAGAGGTCGGCGGCAGCCTGGGGCAGATCGGTTCCGGCCAAACCGTGCCGGAATTCGAGCGAGCGCTGTTCGCGATGCGGGAAGGCGAAATTTCCGGCCAGCCGGTGGAAAGCCGCTATGGGTTTCATGTGATTTGGCTAAGCCGGAAGGTCGAAGGTCGTGCGCTGGAATACGAGATGGTGCGCGACCATATCGCCGAGCATCTGCGCGAAAGCTTGCAGCGACGGGCCGTCGGCCGGTATTTGTCTGGGCTGATGAGCCGCGCCACCATCGAAGGTATCGATCTCGTCGGCCCCGCTTCGTTACCGGCTCAATAGCGGCGATGAAGGTTCTCGGCATCGCTGGCTGGAGCGGTTGCGGCAAAACGACCTTGATCGTTGCCCTGATTCCGCGCTTGCGGGCGCGCGGGCTAACCGTATCGACTCTCAAGCATGCTCATCACGACGTCGATTTGGACACGCCTGGCAAGGATACCTTTCGCCATCGCGAAGCGGGCGCTCGCGAAGTAGTTTTGGCGACCGGTCGGCGCTGGGCGCTCTTGCATGAACTGCGCGACGAGCCGGAGCCATCGCTATCCGAATTGCTGGTTCACCTGCAACCGGTGGATCTGGTGCTGGTCGAAGGCTGGAAAACCGGCGCTTACCCCAAGCTAGAAATCTGGCGGCCCATCGCCGGGAACCAGCCGCCACGTTTCCCGACCGATCCGAGCATCGTCGCCGTCGCCAGCGAACCGTTGCTCGATCCCGCGCAAATGGGCCGGCCCGATCTGCCGGCGCTGTCGTTGGCCGATCTGAATGGCGTCGTAGAATTCGTCGTCCGGTTCGTCCGCGATACCGCTTCCGTTCCGTAAAACGAGGTCTGTTATGTCCGATTGTTGCGCGAGTGACCGGTTGCTGACGCTAGCCGAAGCCATCGATACCGCCCTCCGTTCCATCCGGCCGATTCGACAGACCAAAATGGTCCCCTTGTTGGATGCCTATGGTCGGGTGTTGGCCGCTGACCTGTTGGCGCGGCTGGACGTGCCGCCCCACGACAATTCGGCGATGGACGGTTTCGCGCTGTATCGGGCCGACCTGAAGCTGGATCAGCCAAGCCGGTTGCCGGTGGCCGGGCGGGCGCTGGCGGGTCATCCGTATGCCGATACGGTGCCGCGCGGCGCGGCAGTACGGATCGCTACCGGGGCCATGCTGCCGGATGGTCCGGACGCGGTGGTGATGCAGGAGCAATGCTGGATTGCTCCGGACGAAAGCTGGATCGAGATCGCTTGCAACGTGGCCGCACGACTGAAACCGGGGGAAAACATCCGTCGCCGCGGCGAAGACGTGCGAGCCGACACGTTATTGTTGTCGCGCGGCTTGCGATTGCGCCCGCAAGACGTATCGCTAGCGGCGGGGCAGGGTATCGCTGCCTTGGAAGTAGTGCGCCAGCCGCGAGTAGCAGTAGCTTCGACTGGCGACGAATTGTTCGAGCCGGGTTCCAAGTTGCCAACCGGTGCCATTTACGAATCGAACCGCTACACTCTGATCGGCCTGTTGCAGCGGTTGGGTTGCGTGGTAACCGATTTGGGCATTCTGCGCGACGAGCGGGATAGGGTGCTCCCGGCGTTGAAGGATGCAGCGGCAACGCACGATATGCTGTTGACCTCCGGCGGGGTATCGGTGGGTACGGCGGATCTGGTTAAGGATGTGATCGCGGAATTGGGGAAAATCGAGTTTTGGCGATTAGCGGTCAAACCGGGCAAACCGGTGACCTTTGGTTGGATCGATAATTGCTTGATATTGGGCCTGCCCGGCAATCCTGTGTCGGTGGCGGTAGCATTCCTGATGTTCGCCCGGCCGCTGTTGCTAAGGCTGATGGGGGCGGAGGCCACCGAACCATTGCGGTTGCGGGCGCTGGCGGATTTCCAGTTCCGCCGCAAGCCGGGCCGGCGCGAGTGGCTGCGGGCGCGGTTGCGCTACGATCCCGAACAGAAACCTGTGGTTAGCCTCTATCACACCAATAGCTCCGGTGCGCTGTCGTCGCTGTCGTGGGCTGAGGGGTTGGTAGAACTGCCGGAAGACTGCGCCGGCGTTGCGCCGGGCGATGCAGTGGAGTACTTGCCCTTTAGCGGATTGGAAGTGGAGTAGTCGGTTTTGTTTGAGTGGTTCAAATTGAACTCCGGCAAATAACTTCAAGTTATGTTTGTGGTCGCTTAGTGCAACAAAACATGTCGCCCAAGGTCGCTTATGGCCCTGTTTTTTTCGCGCCTATTTTGGGTTGAGATCTGTGTCGGACACAAGGGTCACGCTTGGCACGATGTGTGAGGCAGATTCTTCCAAGGAAGGTTGAGAAGATCGATGATGTGAAACACTGTAGTGTTTTGCAGGGCGGTAGCGTGTTTAAAAGCTTTTTAGGCCAACGATTAAATTCACGTAATCTTAAAGATCCATGCGCAATGCTCTGACGGTCGATGTCGAGGATTATTTTCAGGTCGCTGCCTTTGCGCGACAGATCGACGCGGCAACTTGGAATCGGTTTCCGCTCCGGGTCGAACGCAATACGCATCGGTTGCTAGATTTATTTGCAGAACAGGATGTTCGGGCAACTTTCTTCGTGCTGGGTTGGGTGGCAGAACGCTGTCCGGATTTAGTGCGGGCGATTGCGGACCAGGGCCATGAAGTGGCCTGCCACGGCTATTCGCATCAGCTGATCTATGGACAGACTCCTGCTATCTTCCGTGCGGAGACGATTCGGGCCAAGGCGCGCCTGGAGGATCAGGCGCAGCGTCCGGTGTTGGGCTACCGGGCGGCCAGTTACTCCATCACGAGACATTCGCTGTGGGCGCTCGACATTCTGACCGAGCTGGGGTTTGCCTACGATTCGAGCATCTTCCCGATCCATCACGACCGCTACGGTATTCCAGATAGTCCCCGCTGGCCCTACCGCCTCGATACGCCGAGTGGGGGTTCTCTCATCGAATTTCCACCTTCGACCTTGGCGGTCGGCGCTTATCGGTTGCCGGTGGCGGGTGGTGGCTATTTCCGGATTTATCCGTATCAACTGACCCGTTTCGCTCTGTCCCGGATCAATCGAGTGGAAAAACGACCGTTCATTTTTTATCTGCATCCCTGGGAGATCGATCCGGAACAGCCCCGCATCCGTGCCAGTTGGTTGTCCGCTTTTCGCCACTATACGAATTTGAGCCGATGCGAGGAGCGGTTAAATCGATTGTTACGGGATTTTCAATTTGCCACAGCAAAGGACGTGCTGGAGGGCTTGGCGGTCGCGGTGGCCATTTCCAGTACGGCGTTCGTCACGGCATAATCATCATGTGTGGAGTTGCTGGCATCGCCGCGCTATTGGCGCGAACCCGGATCAGCGAGCCAGACGTGCATCGCATGTTGCCGGCCTTGCGCCATCGCGGTCCGGATGACAGCGGCGTCTATCTCGATCCCCACGGTCGAATTGGTTTGGGCCATACTCGCCTGAGCATCATCGACCTGGCAGGCGGTGTTCAGCCGATGCCCAACGAGGATCAGACCGTCTGGGTCTCGTTCAATGGCGAAATTTTTAACTATATCGAGCTGCGTGAGATCCTGCAGAAAACGGGACACCGTTTCAGTACCCACAGCGATACCGAGGTCATCGTCCACGCCTACGAGCAATATGGCGATGATTTCGTGCAATACCTGAATGGCCAGTTTGCCATCGCGCTGTGGGATGCCAACCGCCAGCGTCTGCTGCTCGTTCGGGATCGAGTCGGGATTCTGCCGCTGTTTTATACCTGCCAAGGCGAGCGATTGTTGTTCGCCTCGGAAATCAAGGCATTGTTGCCCTTGCTGGCGGAAGCGCCCCGCATCTCGCCGACAGCGTTGGATCAGATATTCACTTTCTGGGCGCCCCGCAGTCCAAATACTTTATTTGAGGGCATTTTTGAGGTACCGCCTGGCCACCTGCTGGTACTGGAAAACGGCCATTTACGCGAGTCGATGTACTGGGACTGGCGCTTTCCCGAACAAGGGGAATATCTTACCGGTTCGGACGCTGAGCTAGCCGAGCAGTTATACGAACTGTTGGCTGACGCTACGCGCATCCGCTTGCGGGCGGATGTTCCAGTCGGAGCCTATCTTTCTGGTGGACTGGATTCTTCGGCGTTGGTGGCTTTGATCCGCCGCCACTCGGCCGCCCCGCTCAAGACCTTTTCGATTGGCTTTGAGGAAAAGTCGCTCGATGAATCGGTGTTTCAACAACAATTGGTCGAGCATCTGGGCGTGGAGCACCGTCGCGTTTTTTGCCATAACCGCGACGTGGCTGAGGATTTTCCGGCGACAGTCTTCCATGCCGAAACGGCCATCCTGCGCACCGCCCCCACGCCTATGCACCGGCTCTCCAAGCTGGTGTACGATTCGGGCTACAAAGTGGTGCTGACCGGCGAAGGTTCCGACGAAGCCCTGGGCGGCTACGATCTATTCAAGGAAGCCAAGATTCGCCAGTTCTGGGCGCGTCATCCGCAATCCGAGTGGCGTCCCCTGCTGCTGAAGGCACTGTATCCCTATCTGGAAACCTCCGGCGCTCAAGCGAAAACCTACCTGCGCAATTTTTACGGCATCGGCCTGGACCATCCCGATCAGCCGGGCTTCAGCCATCTCACACGCTGGTTCACCACCGCGCAATGCAAGGCCTTTTTCTCGTCGGAACTTACTGCCACGCTGCGTGAAGACGCAGCCGCTCGGCTGACTGGGCAGTTACCGCCCGAGTTCGGTCGCTGGCACCCGTTCAATCGCGCGCAGTATCTGGAAGCTAAGACCCTGCTGGGCAGCTACTTGTTGTGCTCCCAGGGCGACCGGATGCTGATGGCTAACTCAGTGGAAGGCAGGTTTCCCTTTCTGGATCATCGGGTGATCGAATTTGCCAATCGCTTGCGGCCGCGTCTGAAAATGCGCGCGCTGAACGAGAAGTTTCTGCTCAAGCAAGCAATGGCCACCTATCTGCCTCGGCAAATTATCGAGCGGCACAAGCAGCCCTATCGGGCCCCGGACATTCCAGCGTTTTTTTCCGGGCGGCCGCCGGCTTATGTGGATGAGCTGTTGAGCGAGGAAAAGCTCAGGTGCTACGGCTATTTCGATGCGAAAAGAGTCAGCTTCCTGCTGAACAAGGCCCGTCGAGGTAGCGCGATCGCCTATAAGGACAACATGGCGCTGGTCGGAATTCTTTCCACCCAGTTGTGCCATAATTATTTTATTGAACGATTTTCTCAAACTACCCGCGAGATGAGTGAACATCTCGTCGATTTGTCCAGGACTAGCAATGCTTATCAAGCAAACTATTCGCCGCTACATTTTGGAAAATTTCCTGTTCACCGACGATGAATCGGCTTTACAGGATGGTGATTCTTTTCTCGCTGCGGGCATGATCGATTCGACGGGTGTTCTGGAGATCACCCTTTTCATCGAGGAAACCTTCGGCCTCAAGGTCAAGGATGATGAAATGCTGCCGGAAAATCTTGATTCCGTGGATAATCTGGTTGCCTTCATCCAGCGCAAACAGGTTGTTGCCGCTTAAAGCAGAATCGTGAGCACCACCTTCCGCCTCCTGCAAGAGATTCTGCTCAATGCGGCTGCGCGCTATCCGGATCGTACGGCGCTGGTCGCTGGCGATCTTCGATTAAGCTATCGGGAGGTGGCGGATTACGCCTGTCGCCTTGCCCACGCCCTACGCCAGCGCGGTGTAGGGCGTGGCGGTCGTGTTGTAATTTTCATGGACAATGACTGGCGGTGTGCCGCGTCGATCTTCGGCGTGCTGCTGGCCGGCGGCGTGTTTGTCGCCATCAACTCCCAGACCAAACGCGATAAGCTGGCGTTTATCCTGCGCGATGCAGGCGCTCGCGTATTGCTCAGCAAATCCAATCTGGCATGGGTATTCGGCCCAGTGGCAGATCAGTTTCCAACCCTGCAGGTGCTGTGCGCGCCCGACACCGAGGCGTTGCCGGTGGGGGTGGAAAACCTGGACGAGGTGCTGGCCGACTTGCCAGCTACGCCGCCGCCCCAATCTGCGATCTCGCTGGATTTGGCCGGGCTGCTTTACACGTCCGGCACCACTGGCGAACCTAAGGGGGTGATGCATACTCACCAATCACTTTTGTTCGTGTTGGACAGCATCAACGATTATCTCGGTATTTCCGAGGATGATCGCCTGTTCTCTGCGCTGCCGCTCAACTTCGGCTACGGTCTATTTCAGTGGTTTTCGGCGGTACGTGCTGGTGCGATGCTGGTGCTAGAACGCTCGTTCACTTATCCGGCGCAGGTGTTCAAGCGCATGCGCGATGAAATCGTAACCGGTTTTGCCGGCGTACCTACGATCTATGCCATGTTGCTGGACCAGGACGCCAAGCAACCGCTTCGCTTTCCCAGTGTACGATTGCTAACAAATGCCGCTGCAGCACTACCAGCGGAGTTTATTTCGGGTATCCGGCGAATATTTCCACAAGCCGGCTTATACAAGATGTATGGCCAAACCGAGTGTATCCGTAGCGCTTTCCTGGAGCCCGCTTTGGCCGAGATCAAGCCCGAATCGGTGGGATGCGCGATTCCCGGCACCGAACTGCTGCTATTTGGGGAAGACGGACGGCCAGTGGCGCCAGGCGAAATAGGTATCCTTTACGTGCGCGGCCCGCATGTGATGCGGGGTTACTGGAATCAACCAGAGAAAACCGCTGAAGTGCTCGTACCGGGTCCGCTTCCTGGCGAGTTTTTGCTGAAGAGCGGTGATTTGTTCCGCCAAGATGTAGAGGGTGATTTCTATTTCGTCGCGCGTGGCGACGAAATAATCAAAAGCCGAGGTGAAAAGATTAGCCCTGCCGAGGTCGAGAATGCCATTTACAGTCTGTCCGCCGTGCGGGAAGCCGTGGTAGTTGGTATTCCTGATCGATTGCAAGGCGAGGCGGTGTGCGCCTTTGTCACATTGCGCGAAGGCGATAAGCTGAGCGCACAGCAGATTAAGCGAGTGTGCAGCGAGCGGCTGGAAAACTACATGGTTCCCAAGCACGTTCTGTTGGTATCCGAACTGCCGCGCACCGAGAACGGCAAGTTATCCCGCAAGCTGGTTCTGGAACAGTACGCCGCATTGCTCGCGCAATCGGCCTAATTTATCACTGAGGAGTGCACCATGTCCCTGGGTCTTGCCGCCGCCCTGAAACTCGACGAGGCCGGCGAGGTCGCCAAGATCGCCGAACGCATGCGCGAATTGCTGCGCAGCCACCTGCATCGCCGTGGCCTGGTCGTCGCCATTTCCGGAGGCATCGACAGCTCGGTCTGTGCTGCCTTGGCCGTACGAGCTGTGGGACGTGAGCGGGTGTTTGGCCTGCTGCTGCCGGAACGCGATTCCGCCTCCGACAGCTCTATTCGTGGTCGCAAAGTAGTCGGGCAGCTCGGCATCCACTACGAGGAATGCGATATTGCCCCCGTGCTGGACGCATTGGGCTGTTACCGCTGGCGCGACGCGGCCATTCGCGCCGTCTTTCCGGCGTATGCAGACGGTTGGAAAAATAAGATCGTCATCGCCGGTGGGCAGACTGGCCACTTCAACTTTTTCAAACTGGTGGTGCAATCACCGGATGGGCAGATTTTCGAGGAGCGGCTCGACTCGAAGAATTACCTGCAAATCGTCGCTGCCACCAATTTCAAGCAACGGGTACGCAAGACCTTGGAATATTTTCATGCGGATCGTTTGCATTACGCAGTGGTCGGCACGCCGAATCGCCTGGAATACGACCAAGGCTTTTTCGTGAAGAATGGCGACGGCTCGGCTGATTTGAAACCAATCGCGCATTTGTACAAAACTCAAGTTTATGCGCTGGCGGAATATCTGGGATTCCCCGAGGAGATTTGTAACGTCCAGCCCACCACCGATACTTACAGCATGACGCAAGGACAGGATGAATTTTATTTTGCACTTCCTTACGGCGAGATGGATATCGCTTTGTTGGCTTACAACAGCGGTGAACCAGCCACCGCCTTAGCGATGGAGTTGGGCTTCAGCGTTGAGCAAGCGGAATTGATTTACCGCGACATCGAAGCCAAACGCAGAACTACGGCAATGCTGCATTGGCCAGCAATTCCGGTAGAGGCAGTAATTGGCCCGAATACCAAACCGCCGACACCTGTTTGAAAGGAATTTTCCATGAGCTTCTCTCGTGTCGACGGTTTCCGAATTGCCGGTGTCAGTACCTGTGTGCCGATCCACGCAATCGACAATATGGAATGCGGCAAGGATTATGGCGCTGATGAGGTACGCAAGGTCGTGGCTATGGCCGGTGTACGGTACCGCCATGTCGTCGAGCCCGGCATTACTTCCGCTGACCTCTGTTTCGAAGCTGCGAACCAGCTACTCGAACGGATCGACTGGGCGCGCGATTCGATTACGGGCCTGATCCTGGTGACGCAAACACCCGATTATTTTCTACCCTCATCGAGCTGCATGCTCCATAAGTGGCTCGGGCTATCGGATCAATGTGCCGCATTCGACGTGGGGCTTGGCTGCTCGGGCTATCCCTACGGCCTTTACCTGGCGGCAACCATGCTGAAGGCCGGAGGTCACCAACGAATCCTGATGCTGCACGGTGAGACACCGAGCCGGTTTACCAGCCCGGACGATCATGCAACAACCCTGCTATTTGGCGATGCTGGTTCGGCGACTGCAATCGAGGTGACTGACGCCGCAGTGGATCCCGGCTTCTTTTGTCTACAGACCGACGGCCGAGGCTACGACGCGCTGATTCTTCCTGGCGGCGGCTTCCGCGACCGCTCGCCCGTTAACCCGCGCGACTTGTTTCTGCATATGGACGGTGCCGGTATCTTCAATTTCACGATTAAGCGGGTTCCGCCGCTGATCCGTGATACCTTGGCGTTCGCAAATCTCACGGTCGATGATATCGACTGGTTTCTATTCCACCAATCAAACCGCTTTATCATGAAACACCTCGCGAAAAAGTGTGGCCTGCCTGAGCAGCGCATCCCGTTCGTTTTGGAGCGTTTCGGTAATAGCGGCGGCGTATCCGTTCCGCTGGCCTTGACACAAGGCGTTCCCGATGTGGATCGGGATACATGTCGCGTCATGGTGCTCGGGTATGGGGTAGGGCTGTCATGGGGGGCAGGGATTGTTCAGATCGAAGCCGGTGCTTCATTGATGCACTCGACCTATACCGGTACGGTGGCGCGAGCATGAATACTCACGAACAAGGTTTCGACGGGCGGCGGATCCTCGTCTCCGGAGCATCATCGGGAATTGGGCGGGCTATCGCCATCGAACTTTTGCAACACGGCGCGCGCGTGGTGTTGCTCGGTCGGCGTAAGGAAAAGCTGGAAGAGACAGCCCAACTCTCGGGTATTCCGGAGCACGCCGAAGTGGCTGTGCAGGATCTGACGTGCCTGGAAGGCATCGGTCCGGCAGTCAACGAGATGTCGGCACGACTGGGCCGATTCTATGGGCTTTGCCACTGCGCCGGAGTCGTTCAGACGCTTCCGTTGGCGGCGAGCAAGCCCGAACGGGTGCGCGCGATGCTCAACCTCAATTTCGTGGCAGGACTGGAACTCGCGCGAGCGATCATCCAACGAGATGTTCTCGCGGAATCCGGTGGTAGCATTCTATGGATTACCTCCATTTACGCGCATGTTGGAGCCCCCGGACAAATTGGATATTGCGCGAGCAAGGGAGCGATCACGGCTGCGGTGCGCGCGATGGCCTTGGAACTGGCTGGCCGCAAGGTTCGTGTCAATTGTATTTCGCCGGGTTTGGTCCGCACCGAAATGACCGAGGCGGAAAATTCGCGCATGAGTAAGGAGCAATGGGCCCGCATCGCTTCGCTGCATCCGTTGGGCGTTGGCGAGCCACGAGACGTCGCGCGCGCTGCGGTGTTTATGTTGGATCCTAATAACAGATGGATTACCGGATCTGATCTCGTTGTCGATGGCGGCTATACCCTCCAATGATCCGTATCAGAGTCTAACCATGAATAAAATAACGACATCAGAAACTTTCAAGATACTGTCCGAAATTTTTGAAGAGCCTATCGCGAATATTACGCCTGAGTTGCTAAGGAGCGATGTGCTTGGCTGGGATTCCATGGGCGCCTTGGCTTTGATGGCAGAACTTGATGAACGATTCGGAATCGTGTTGACCGCCGAAGAATCGAAAAAAATGATTAAAATCAGCGATGTGTTACAATTATTGCGCCAACATGAGATTCTTCTTGACTGATCACCGTCTTTTGTGGGAATAAATTTAATTTTTCAAGCACCTTTTCGATCCGATACTCCGTAATTGAAAGCAGCCACTTTATCGTTTGCCAAAACCACCAAGTTGGTTGCTCGTGCCCTTGGGATGGCGCCTGATGAACTTAGGGCGAGTTTCGTGCCTGCTCAGATGTGCCATCTTCCCAGCATCGTTGATGTACGGCGCCGATCAATCAGTGGTAGAGAGCCAGATTGGGATGTCGAGCGTTACCTTCAATGGCGATACGATTTTGAGGGGCGCCCCGATAGTCGTGGACGCTTAATGGTTGTTGCGTGGAAAGACAAGGTGCTTGGCATGATTGGCACCGAAATTATTCGCCTCGTTCGAAGGACCGAGACGCTCCACGCGCTCTCGCTGATGGACATCATGGTCGACCCCGAGCTGGATGGCGCAGGGCTTGGCGCTTGGCTCAACATGGCCATCTTCGCGGAAAATCCAGTAGTCATCGAGATTGGCGCGAATCCAAACTCTCTTGGGTTGATCACCCGCCTTTATCATCGATTGCCTAATCGCAAAGAGTACATCGCGCCACTGGCTCTTAAGAAGCATCTCGCAAAACGGGTACATCCAAACGCATGGGCGTCTGTACTGGCAGCACCAATAGATGCTGCCTTGAAGCTGTGGCGAGCTATAACACCCTACCGCATCCCATCATCATGGTCGCTACGGGATTTGACGCGGTTCGGTCCAGCAGTCGAAGCACTTTTCGACCGCCGATGGGCCGTCAATGAAATCATGTACGAGCGTTCGAGCCAGTATCTGAATTGGCGGCTGTTTGAGAATCCGAGAGCCAAATACTCGGTCCTTGCAGCTTTTGAAGCTAGTGATATGGTTGCTTATATTGCCTATCAAGTGGGCCATCGATCAGACGGCATGAAGGTTGTCAGACTAGTCGATTGGTTGATCGATAAACGGTATGGATTCAAAGGCTTGAGTCTTTTGGTGCAGGAGATCATCAGGCGTGCTTTAGCCGACGGGGCCGACCTTATCAGCATGACTCCATTACATGCGCGTACAGAGCGTTCACTCTGGCGGCTCGGGTTCGTGAGCCGGCCTGCTAGTGAGTTTACGACTTTGGGGGTTCATTGTTCCGAGCCGGTTGTCTGGCCAAGCTTGCTAGACGGTTCCGCTTGGTATCTTACTGAAGCCAATACCGACCTCGATGGTATTTAGGGACACATTGCGCCATGCGGTTTCTTCTAGTTGACCGTATCCTTCGCCTCGAACCAGGCCGCATGGCGGAGGCTGAAAAGAGCCTACCTATCTCGGAAGAGCTCTTCCGCGATCACTTCCCAGGATTCCCGGTTGTGCCTGGGGTACTCCTCATCGAAATGATGGGTCAGACTGCGGCGAAGGCGCTGAATGTCCAGAAGCTTCCTCGCGGCAATGCCATGCTCGGCGAGGTGCGCAATGCTCGTTTTCGTCAGTGGGTGAAACCGGGCGAAGTCATTCGCCTGAGTGCCGAGATTGCGAAAAACCAGGAAGATTTCGCGATCGCGAAATGCCAAGCGGTAGTAGGGGGCAAGAAAGTCGGCTCTGCCGAGTTACTGTTCTTTTTCGCGCCTCTTGGACAGTTTGCACCCGATTACCGGGATGAAATTCTTGAAGATTTCCTTCAGCGGGTGTAAATCTCAATGGAGCGTGAAAGTCTGATGCAACCGTCGTCGCAGGGCAATCCGTTCTCAGTACAGGGCAAGCGCGTGCTTGTAATTGGGGGCACACGCGGTATCGGACGCGCAATCGCCCTTCAGTTCGCGCGCGCTGGCGCCGAGGTCGTGGTCAACTTCGTGCGCGAGCAGGAAGCGGCTGAGTCGCTATGTGTTGAAGCGGCGCGGAGTGGGTTGCAGCTCCATGCCGTTCGCGCCGATGTGACCTCGGACAAGGCGCTCGAACAACTCGTTACAGAAGTTGCACAACATTTCCCGGATATCTCGACGCTTGTATTCGCAGCGGCAACCGGAGTACATCGCAAGTTCGAGCAGTTGAGCAGTCGGCACTTTGATTTTACCTTCGCCTTGAACGTCAGGGCGTTTCTGGCGCTCGTGAGATTGCTTGCTCCGAAGATGTCACCAGGGTCGTCGATCATCGCCCTGTCCTCGGAGGGAGCCGAGCGGGTCATGCCCCAGTACGGTCTAGTAGGCGCATCCAAAGGGGCGCTGGAATCGCTTTGTCGCCACCTTGCGGTGGAACTCGCCGACCGTGGTGTTCGAGTTAACATCCTATCGCCAGGAACGGTCAAGACCGATGCTTGGAACGCGCTTCCGGACGCGGATCGGCGGTTGCGCGAGGCTATTTCCCGATCGCCGATCGGCAGATTGGTCACTGTCGAGGAGGTGGCCTTGGCCGCCCAGTTCCTCGCTTGTGACGCGTCGGCGGGAGTAATCGGGCACACTCTTGTTGTCGACGGAGGGGCACGAATCGTCGGATCTGCCTGATTTCTTGTGCGGATAGATTTGCTGATCTTTGACTCAAACTGAATTTCACATTTTTTGGAAATAAATAATAGTGGTTTTTTTATCAGAGTCCGACAAAAATCGTTGGAATGCATTTGTGCAAGCAGCAGATGATGCAACTTGTTATCATCAAGCTGGTTGGAAGGAGGTTATTGAAAATACATTTGGACATAAAACTTTCTATTTAATTTCAGAAGATGGATCGAAAAAAATTAAAGGTATTCTTCCTCTGGTGCAACTCAAAAGCCTTCTATTCGGTAATTTCCTGGTTTCATTACCTTATTTTAACTATGGCGGTGCATGCGTATCGAATCAGGAAGGCCTTCGCGACTTGCTGAATGAAGCCAAAATTATTGCTGCTGAAACAAACGCAAAATACATTGAATTCAGGCATGCTAGGCATCTTTATGAAGAGTTACCCGTGAAAAAGACTAAAGTGGCAATGGAATTAGCTTTACCTGAAGACGCTGAACAATTGTTAAAATTATTTCCATCAAAATTGAGAAGCCAAATCAAAAAGCCACAAAAAGAAGGCATGTCATCTAAAATTGGAAAAATAGATGAGGTTGAAAATTTTTATGCTGTTTTTTCTCAAAATATGAGGGATCTAGGCACACCAGTATACTCTATTAAATTTTTTAAAAATATTCTAAAGACTTTTCCTGATTCAACTTGGATTTGCACTGTTTCATTAAAAAGCGGCTTACCTGTAGCATCAGCATTTCTTGTTGGATTTAAGGGAAAATTAGAAATTCCTTGGGCTTCATCTCTAAGAAAATATAATTCTTTAAGCCCTAACATGCTTCTTTACTGGAGCGTGCTCAAGTTCGCCTGCGAAAGCGGATTTCGCATCTTCGACTTTGGTCGTTCGACGCCAGGAGAAGGAACATATCGGTTCAAGGAGCAATGGGGTGCAAAGCCAGTCCAGCTCTATTGGCATTATTGGCTGAAACAGGATGCCGTTCTTCCAGAACTAAACCCGAAAAATCCAAAATACCAGGTTGCTATCCGTTTATGGCAGAAGATGCCTGTGCCGCTAACTCGTGTTCTTGGACCAATTATTGTCAAAAATATTCCATAAAAAATAGATTAATTTGTTTTCTTTGAATTCGATATATGTATAAGAACTTATTTTGAGAGGAATTTAAAATGCTGGCTGTTCATATACAATTCGAACAACAGACGGCTGCAACGCCAGATGCCATTGCCTTAGAGGTTGGAGATACAATACTCAATTATGAGAAATTGAACCGCTTAGCCAATCGGGTAGCTCATGCGTTGATTGCACGGGATGTCCGTCCGGGCGATTTCATAGGTATCTGTCTGGATCGCTCGGTGGCCATGATTGCTGGTGTATTGGGTATCCTCAAGGCTGGTGCTGCATATGTACCCATGGATACCGAATATCCCGCCGACCGTCTCGCCTACATGTTAGAAGACTCCGGGGTTCGGTTGTTGATCACCGATTCGGTCCAGGCGCGTTGCCTGAAAATCGATGACGATCGCACATTATTGCTCGATAACCTCGATGTCCTGAGATCGGAAAAGGAGCATAACCCAGGTTTGCCCGTAGAGGACGAGCAACTAATCTATATGATCTACACCTCGGGCTCCATGGGTAAGCCAAAGGGATCGCTCATTTACCATCGCGGCTTTCAAAATCTAGTGGATTGGTACGTGCAGAGCTTTGATTTTGACAGCCAAAGCCGCGTGCTGCACATGACCTCGCCGGCCTTCGATCTGACCCAAAAAAACCTGTTCGCACCCTTGGTCAGCGGTGGTTGTCTTTGTTTGCTATCGTCGCGGGTGTATGACGCCAATATTATTATCGATCATATCGAGCGGCATCGCGTCACTGCGGTGAACTGCACGCCGAGCGCATTCGGCCGGCTTTTGAATTTTGCCGATGACCGCCTCTATCGGCGTATCGCCAGCCTACGCTATGTATTTCTGGGGGGAGAACCAATTTCGGTTCCGCGTCTCAAGCCTTGGCTGGATAACCCTCATTGCCATGCTCAGGTGGTCAATACCTACGGGCCAACTGAATGTACCGATGTCTGCGCTTATTTCCGTATCGAACAACCCGATGCATTTATGGAGCGCAACGTTCCGATCGGGTGGGCATTGCCCGGTTTCCGCCTGTACGTGCTCAACGAGCAATTACAACCTGTTGTTCAGGGTAAGGAAGGGCAGCTTTGTATCGCGGGTGTTGGAGTTGGTCGAGGTTATCACAACAAGCCTGGCATGACCGCTGAACGCTTTGTGGTCGATCCATTCGCCGGGCGGCCCGGGGAGCGGCTCTATCTGACCGGTGATCGCGCGCGTGTTCTCGATGACGGTAGCATCGACTATCTGGGACGGATCGATAACCAGGTCAAGGTACGGGGATTTCGCATTGAGCTAGGAGAGATCGAGCGGGTTCTGGAGTTGCACAACGTAATCAAAGAAGCGGCGGTATCGGTATTTCCAGACCGGTCTGGCGATAATCGTCTGGCGGCTTATTTAGTCTATCAGCCAGATCTGTCGCGCCCCAGCATTAGTGAGGTACGCGCTTTTTTGCAGCGGAGCTTGCCGGATTTCATGCTGCCTACCGCTTGGGTGGTTTTGGATAGATTGCCGCTGACCCCCAACGGTAAATTGGACCGTAAGGCGTTGCCTACACCTCAAGCCCAGCGCCCATACCTCGATACTGATTATGTTGCGCCGCGTAATGGCGCTGAGCAGTACTTCGTTGACCTGTGGCTGGAGTACCTGGGAATTGATCGGGTGGGGGTGGACGACCGGTTTTTCGAGCTGGGAGGCAGTTCTCTTAATGCCGTGGATTTTATCGCTCGCCTGAGTAACGAGTTAGGCGAGCGCATTCCCATCGCCACTTTTTTCGCCGCCCCAACCATTCGCGGCTTCGTTGCCGTCCTGTGGGCCGAACATCGCGGTGCCATGTTGCGCCGGTTTCTCGATGATGTGCCAGAGGGTGGAGCTGCCGCTTCGAGCGGTCCTTCGGTGCGTCCGGTCGCGATGGTCGAGGGCGAGCCGATCGCGATTATCGGCCTGGCCGGGCGTTTTCCCGGCGCGGCGGACGTCGGTGAGCTGTGGCGCAATTTGCTCGATGGCGTCGAAGCCGTAGACCGGGCTACCGATGAGGAGCTGCGCGCGGCAGGTGTCAGCGAAGAGGATATCGCCGATCCGGAGTACGTGCGCAATTACTTTTCCATGGATGAGGTGGAGTATTTCGATGCCGGTTTTTTTGGCTATCAGCCGCGCGATGTCGAAGTCATGGATCCTCAACATCGCCTGTTTCTGGAGTGCGCCTGGACGGCGTTGGATAGTGCGGGTTATGCCGATACTGAGCGCTACGGTGGCCGCATCGGGGTATTCGGCGGTATCGCCCGCGATGCCTACCTGCACCACTACGTGTCCCGCCATCCGCGCTATCGCGATGCCCTGGGGGATTTTGCTGTCAACATGGGCAACGACAAGAACTTCCCCGCGACCCGGGTGGCTTATAAGCTCAATCTACGGGGACCGGCCGTCAATGTCCAAACCGCTTGCTCGACTTCCGGCGTGGCGCTGCATCTGGCTTGTCAAAGCCTGCGCGCTGGCGAGTCGGATATGGCTCTAGTAGGCGGCTGTCGGGTCCTGGTGCCGACGCAATTTGGCTATCGCTACGTGGAGGGCAGCGCGCTGTCTAGGGATGGGCGCCTGTTTGTGTTCGACCACCGCGGCACGGGCATGGTGCGCGGCAGCGGTGCCGCCTTTCTGGTCATCAAACGCCTGTCCGATGCTCTGCGCGACGGTGATTGCATTCGGGCCTTGATCGCAAGCACCGCCATTAATAATGATGGCAGCGCCAAGGTAGGCTTTACCGCACCGAGCGTCGAGGGGCAATCCGAGGTCATCGCCGAGGCCTTGCGGCGTGCTAGTGTGCCGGTGGACAGCATCGGTTATGTCGAGGCGCATGGCACCGCTACGGCCCTAGGTGACCCCATAGAAGTGCGAGGCCTCACCCGCGCTTACCGACAATTCACCGATGCTTGCCAATTCGCCCGTCTGGGTTCGATCAAAAGCAATATCGGTCACCTCGATGCTGGCGCGGCCGCTGCCGGAATTATTAAGGCCGTGCTGTCGATCGAGCATGGCGAGTTGCCCGCCAATCTCAACTACGAGCAGCCCAATCCGGATATCGATTTCGCGAACAGTCCGTTTCAGGTCAATGCGGTGCGTTCGCCATGGCCCGTCGAGAATGGCCAGCCACGCCGCGCCGGCGTCAGTTCCTTCGGCCTGGGCGGCACCAATTTCCATTGCATTATCGAGCAGGCGCCCGAATCCGAACCAAAGATGAGGGAGGATAAGCGCTCCTGGCAACTGCTGACTCTTTCCGCCAAGTCGGAGCGCTCCCTCCTGGCCAATCTGATCGGTCTATACGGCTATTGCGCTCAATACCCGCAGCGTTCGATAGCCGATTTGGCCTACAGTCTCAACGTCTGCCGGCCAGAATTCCGGTATCGCGCCATCCTGCTTTGTGCCCGTGGCGCTAGTCTCGATGCGCGGACGCTGGCGGCGGCGCGTCGTCAGGTTGTTGGCGAGAGCAAGCGAGAATTGGTGTTCGAGTTTCCCGGGTGCGGCAGGCTACCCTGGATCGCTGCACCAGGTTTATATTGCGCTGAACCTGTTTTCCGGAACGCCATGAGAGCTTGTGCCGAGGCGGTGGCCGCGCCGCTTGGCGGCGATTTGTGCGAACGGCTCTACCCGGTTGTCGATACCACCGACTTGGTGGATCCCTTGTTTGCCGATATCACGCAGTTTTCGCTTGAATACGCCTTGGCTCAATTGTGGATGGGATGGCTCGGCAAACCCCAGATGTTGGTGGGAGAAGGCGTTGGCGAACTGGTGGCCGCTTGCGTTGCCGGTATGCTGTCTTTGGCTGACGCTTTGCTGTTGGTGGTCGCCCGCCGGAAGGGGTTGCATGAAAAGGATGAAGAGCCTTTGAAGGAGGCGCTGGCGCGCACCGTGTTGGCAAGCCCGGCGATACCGGTCTTGGCGGTCAGCACTGGCGCCGAACTCCAGCAGCTTTCCATAGACTATTGGCAGGATCAACTTAGAGGGGTGGATCGCCGTCAAGCTGTAGATGCTATTTTGCAATTTCACACGCCGCTGACCAGGCTGGTTATGGGGATGACTCCCCTTGAAACCGTCCCGTCTTCGGATCGGATAGCGATCATCCCGTCATTGGGTTTCGGTAACGATTCCCAGGATGACGAATACAATTTGTTCGACGCGCTCGGTGAAGCGTGGCTGCTCGGTCATTCTGTCGATTGGGCAATGGTCTATCGCGATGCCCCGGTCCGCAAGGTTCCCTTGCCACCTTACCGTTTTGACCGTCAGCGTTATTGGATCGATCTGCCCAGTACCGGCAGTCGGCTGCTGACCCTGGCCGCTGCTAGCGAACAGGAACTAACGACGGCGGGCAGCCGGTGGATACAATATTTCCAGACCCATCCAGACGCGGATTTGCGCGCGTTGGCTGTTTTGCCTGCCGATTTCGGACCGAGCAGATCGAGTGCGCTGGTGGCTACATCCACCGAAGCGGCGCAAACTTTGGCCCGGCCAATACGCGCTCTTGATGTCCGTGCCGAGCCGTCTGTGATCTTCATGTTCCCTGGCGGTGGCGCTCAGTATTTGCGGATGGGGCGAGACCTCTACCGGCAGCATCCGGTGTTCAAACAAGTCGTGGACGACGGTGTGTTGCTCCATGCGGTGCGTTCCGGCTACGACTTGCGACGGGTATGGTTTCCGCGCAACGGACAAGAGGAGCAGGCCAGCCTGGAAATGGAGCGGCCATCGGTACAGTTACCCGCTCTGTTTATTATCGAAATCGCGTTGGCCCGTCTATGGCAGCACTGGGGTGTGCAACCTGCGGCGCTGATCGGGCACAGCATGGGCGAAAATACTGCCGCCTGTATCGCTGGAGTGATGAGCTTTGCCGACGCCCTTGGGTTGGTGGCCTTGCGCGGCCAGTTGTTTGAACGAGTGGAACCTGGCGGTATGCTGAGCGTAGCGCTGTCTTCGGAAGCGCTGCGGTCCTATCTGGATGAGGAGCTTGATCTTGCTACCGTCAATGGTCCGGAACAGTGCACTGTATCCGGCAGGACCGGGGCGTTGTCGGCACTACAGCGGCGTTTGGAGGCGGAGGGGATCGATGTCCAACCGATACCTATCGCTATTGCCGCGCACTCGCGCTGGTTGGAACCCATTCTGGACCAGTTCGGAGCCTATCTGCGCGGAATTGCGTTGCACAAACCCGAAATCCCTTTTATTTCCAATGTGGATGGCGACTGGATCACTGCAGAGCAGGCGGCAGACCCAAATTATTGGGTGCGCCATCTGCGCCAGACCGTGCGCTTCGGCGATGGCGTGAAAACATTGCTGCGCGAGAGGGAGCGGGTTTTTCTGGAGTGCGGCCCCGGTAGGATTCTCGGCTCGCTCGTCAAGCTACAGGGCTCCCAACTCGGGGACCGGGTGATTCCGTCGCTGCGCCATGCCAGGGAGGATATACCCGACCGCAATGTCCTGCTCGGCAGCATCGGGCGCTTGTGGGGCATTGGTGTCGCTCTGGACTGGAACATGATCGAGCGGGATTGGCCGGGCAGTTGCCTACATTTACCCCCCCAGCCCCCAGGCACGGCGGAATCGGTGGCATTCGCATCCGCCACCCTTGGCGCTATCGCACCCAACAGTCACCTAGATAGTCAAATCTCACCGCAAATTGGTATGGCGGGCATTGCCGCTTCGCCATCGCTGGGTTTGCAAGAGAGTGCTGCTGTGAAATTACGTAAAGATCTAATCGTCGAGAAGCTCAAGGCCATTATCTATGATATGTCTGGCATCGCCGCGACTGCCCTGGATGCCGACACTACTTTTCTAAATCTGGGCTTCGATTCCCTGTTTCTGACCCAGGCGAATTTGCGCTTCAAGAAGGCTTTCAACGTTAAGATCACCATGCGCCAGCTCCTCAACGAAGCGCCTACTCTGGCGGCGCTGGCAGCATTTATCGATGCGCAATTGCCCCCTGATGCCTTGCGAGAAGAGTTGCAACCCGCCGTTCCCACTCCCGTAATGGCGGTGAGCCCGGCGACCACTCCGGTTACCGTGCCGGCAATCCAGCCTGGTGGTGCCTTGGTCGCCGGTGGCGATGCGCTGCGGCAGGCTATCGTCTTGCAGATTCAGGCATCCAATGCCCTGCTGAATCTCATTCAAGGTGGCATCGGCGATCCAGCCTTGGTTCAGCCAGCCCGAGCGACGTTGCCGGTCGTAAAGCCCGAGCCGGTGGCACAAGCTGCAGTGATTTCTCCATCACAGAACTCCGCTGCGGCCCATGGCCCGTTTCAGCCAGTGCAGAAGGCGGCAAGTAGCGACTTGAATGACCGGCAGCGTCACTATTTGGCTGAGTTCATGGCAGCCTATCAACAGCGTACCGCTAAATCCAAGGCATTCGCCGAGCAGCACCGGGCGCACTATGCCGACCCGCGCACGGTAATGGGTTTCAAGACTCTGTGGAAGGAACTCACCTATACCTTGGTGGGCGAGCGTTCCAAGGGCAGTCATGTCTGGGATATCGACGGCAATGAATACGTCGATTGCATGAGCGGTTTCGGGGCGATTTTCTTCGGTCATGCGCCGGATTTCGTGATCGAGGCAGTTCAGAGACAATTAACCAAAACCATTGATTATGGTCCTCAATCGCAGTTGGCGGGCCCCGCAGCCGAGTTACTCTGCGAAATGACGGGAATGGAGCGGGCTTCGTTTTGCAACACCGGTTCCGAGGCAGTCTTGGCGGCGATGCGTTTGGCGCGCACTGTTACAGGCAACGATTTGATCGTGGTTTTTTCCGGGGATTACCACGGCATCTTCGACGAGGTGCTGGTACAGGTCCAGACCATCGGCAATCAACGTCAGAATCGGCCGGTGGCGCCAGGCATCCCCCAGTCCGCCAGCCAGAATATCTTGGTTCTGGATTATGGTGATCCCCGGTCGGTGGAGGTGATCCGCGAGCGCGCCGGCGAAATCGCGGCGGTGTTGATCGAGCCTATCCAGAGTCGCCGTCCGGAATTACAACCTCGAGAATTTTTGCATCAGATCCGCGCGGTCACTCGCGAGACCGGTATTCCAATGATTTTTGATGAGATCATCACCGGCTTCCGATTGCACCCTCGCGGTGCGCAGGCTTGGTTTGACGTGGAGGTGGACATCGCCTGCTACGGCAAGGTGATTGGCGGGGGATTTCCGGTGGGGGTGGTGGCCGGCAAGGCCAAATATCTCGATGCCCTGGATGGTGGCCAATGGCGGTTCGGCGACGATTCCTTCCCCGAAGTTGGGATGACCTACTTTGCCGGCACGTTTATCCGTCATCCGGTGGCGCTTGCCGCCGTACATGCGGTGCTCCAATACCTCAAGCAACAGGGGCCGGAACTTCAACAAGGGGTCAACCGTCGCACCGCGCTGTTCGCCGAGGAGATTAATCGCCAGTATCGGCGGCGCGGTGTTCCCATTGAGTTGAGCTACTTTGGCTCGGTATTCCTGCCGCGCTTTAACGGCAACCCCGACTTCGAGGGCCTATTCCATCATCATTTGCGTTTCTATGGCGCGCATCATATCTGGGGCCGGCGGCCCGGCTTCCTGACTGCGGCTCATACTGACTCAGATATCCAGTCGCTGATCAAGAGCTTTATCGATACCGCCGAGGCCATGCAGCAAGGCGGTTTTCTGCCAGCCTTGGAGAGCCAGCCCCGCCAGCACTATCCCTGGACCACCACGCAAAGCGAGCTGTGGCTGGCGATCAAAATGGGCCCATCTGCATCGGCGGCCTACAACGAACAGGTCATGTTCGAAATCGAACACGACCTGGATCCCACCGCCCTGGAATTGGCTCTGGACAAGGTGCTTAACCGCCACCCCAGCCTGCGAGCGGTGGTCGATGCCGACGAAGCGGGTCTTACTCTGCTGCCCTACATGTCGCCACAGTTTGCTTACCGCGATCTGCTCTCAGTGGCAGAGGAAGAACGTGATGCGGCAGTGCGCCAGCAAGCGCAAGACCATATTGATCAGCCCTTCGACTTTTTCCAAGGGCCATTGCTGCGCATGTTGCTCATGCGAGTCGCCGAACGGCGCTACATACTGTGCGTGTGTGCCAGCCACCTGGTTTGCGACGGCTGGTCATTGGAAATCGTCATGGAAGATATTGCCGCTTATTACACAGGCATCTGCCAGGGACGCCATATGCAGCGTCGTCCCGTACCATCGCTGGATGAATTAGCCGCTGCCGAACAGACCCAGCGCGCTACCGGTGACATGAAAGAAGCCCGTGACTACTGGCTCAAGGTATATGGGAGCAGCCTGCCGCCGGATTTGGATTTGCCCCTCGACCATCCGCGCCCGCGGCAGCGTTCCTATCGGGGTGAGCGCCGCGCCTACTATCTGGATCGTGCACTGAATGAGCCCATACGCCGTTACGCCAAGGAGCAGGGCTGCACTTCGTTCGTGATGATGTTATCGGTGTTTGTGCTGATGATCCACCGGCTGACCCGCCAGGACGATATCGTAGTGGGCATTCCTGCCGCTGGTCAGCCGAATATGGGTCTACCCGGTTTAGTGACTCACGGAGTGAATTTGCTGCCCTTTAGAGCGTCAATCGACCCAAAGCTGAATTTTGGGGCTTTTATGGTAGCCATGCGGGATCGCTTCATGGAAGCCAAGGACCACCAGTGTTTTGGTTATGGCGAGTTACTTCAGGTCCTGCGCGTGCCGCGCGATCCGAGCCGGCTGCCATTGGTGACCGTCAGCTTCAACCTGGATATGGCTTTTAACCCCCTTGGTTTCGATGGCGTATTGGCGAAATTCTTGCCGGCGCCGCGCGGTCGTTCCAAAAGTGATTTGCTGTTCACGCTCACCGACGAAGGCAACGATATTCTGATCGAAGTTGATCGTAATACCGATATTTTTGAAGCCGGCACGATTGATCGTTGGGTCGCTTTTTACGAACAGTTATTACGAACAGCTCTAGAAGAGCCCGCGCGATCCATCGTGGAGTTGCCGATGCTGGATGCTGTCGAGCAGCAGACCGTGCTCGAGGGATGGAATGCAACTGGCCGGGATTATTCCGAGGTTTCCAGCCTGCATGGCTTGGTGGAGTCAACCGTTGCCCGCTATCCCGATGTGGTGGCCGTGGTGGATGCGGAGGGCGCATTGACCTATGCGGATCTCGATGCACAGGCCAATCGCCTGGCCCATTATCTGCGTGCGCAAGGAGTACGGCCAGACCAGGTGATCGGGGTGTTGATGGAACGATCTCGGGATATGGTAGTGGCGCTATACGGCATCCTTAAGGCCGGCGCCGCTTATCTACCGCTGGATCCCGAGCATCCCACCGAACGAATCCAGATGATTCTGGAAGAGTCCACCGCGCCATTGGTGGTCTGCCAGGAAGCACTGTCGGCGCTATTACCCCAAGGCATTTCCTCGCTGGCCATCGACCGGGCGGAGGCATTGCTGAGAGATTTTCCAACCGGGGCGCCCGAGGCGTTGACCCGACCGGAGCATCTGGCCTACGTTATTTACACTTCCGGCTCCACGGGCCGACCCAAGGGAGTGATGAACGAGCACCAAGGGATTTGTAATTTCCTGCTGTGGATGCAGGAGGCGATTCCGCTTGGACCCGACGACAGGCTGCTGCAGAAAACGCCCTATACCTTTGATCCCTCCGTCTGGGAGTTCTTCCTGCCGCTAATGGCCGGCGCACGCCTGGTGATGGCAGCTCCGGACGGTCATCGAGATGATGATTATCTGATTAGGACGATTCAGGAACAAGAGATTAGCTATCTTGGTTTCGTGCCATCGATGCTGCATCTGTTCTTGGCGCATCCGAATGCCAGATATTGTGACCGTCTCAGATGCTTGATTACCGGTGGGGAGGCCCTCTCAAAGAATCTGCATGATCGGTTCTTCGAGATTTTTCCACATGTCAAGCTCCACAATCTTTATGGTCCAACTGAGGCGGCGGTGGCAGTGACGCATTGGATATGTGACCGTAGCATCCCTGGCGATATCATCCCAATCGGCCGGCCGATTGCCAACACACAGATTTATCTGCTTGACGAGCAGATGCGACCTGTGCCGGTTGGTGTGCCAGGAGAGCTTTATATCGGTGGCGTTCAAGTCGCGCGTGGCTATCTGAATCGTCCTGATCTGACTGCGGAGCGTTTCGTATCAGACCCCTTTGCAACCGACCAACAAGCACGTTTGTACAAAACCGGAGATCTCGCCCGCTATCGGGGAGAGGGCGTGATTGAGTATATCGGCCGTAACGATTTTCAAGTTAAAGTGCGTGGCTTACGGATCGAATTGGGAGAAATTGAGGCGGCGCTGGAACGCCATGCCGATGTCGAGCGCTGTGTGGTCATGGTGCGGGAGGACCGCGCCAATGACCAGCGGTTGGTAGCGTACTTTAGCCTCAAAGATGGCAAGCTCTTGACCAATACCGAGCTGCGGCGTTTTTTACGAGACCAACTGCCCGATTACATGGTTCCACAAATGTTTGTGGAAATGCAGACCATGCCATTCACCTCCAGTGGCAAGATCAATCGAAAAGCCTTGCCTGAGCCGTCGCGGGCGTTGATCCAAGAACAAGGATTTATTGCTCCGCGCACCAAGTCGGAAAAAGAAATTGCTACCATCTGGTGTCAAGCCTTGCAGGTCGATTCGGTCAGTATCGATAACATGTTTTTTGATATCGGGGGATACTCTCTGTTAGCGCTTTCGGTGATCGCCAGAATCGAGAAACAATATGGCGTGCGTATTACTTTAATGGATATGTTGATCAATACATTAGAACAAATAGCAGCCAAAGTTGCTCGGAACAATGAAGAAATCGGAGCGCCGAGGCCAAGTGCCCCAGACAAACTCGTACCGACTGATGGCGAACAGCACGAGCAAGGAAGGGGGCGGCTGGGTGGCTTGATCTCCAAGCTACGCGGATTATCTGGCGGGTAGCGGCCGCGGAGTCCTTTAAGCGTTATGGCAGTAGAATCGTTATACTTTGGTTCCTCATCGGCTCCGGTATTTGGGGTCTATCACCCAGCGCATCCAGACACGGATCGATATGAAGGAGCGGTGTTATGCTACCCCTTCGGTCAGGATTACATGCGTGCGCATCGCTCGTTTCGCTTGCTGGCCGCTTCCTTGACCCGTAAGGGCTATCATGTACTACGCATGGATTATCGGGGTACTGGTGATTCGGCTGGAGATTTGGAAGAGTATTTGCCGGCGGATTGGGCCGAGGATATCTCTATGGCCGTCGGCGAACTACGCGATAGCGCGGGTATCCAGCGCGTGGGCCTTTTGGGATTGCGGCTTGGTGCCTTACTAGCCGCTGAGGTCGCTGCTGGCCGCGACGATATCACTTTTCTAGTAGCATGGGATCCATTAATTTCGGGTGATGTCTACCTTCGTGAGCTGCGAGACGAGATTGCTTTGATACCGCAAGATTTCCGTCACGACAAACAAATTGATGAGCGTGGCTATCTGCATTTCAATGGCTTTGCCATGACTCCCGGCTTTCAGCGCAATCTGCAGCAGTTTGACATGTCGACGATTTCTCCACAGGCGTCCCGGATTCTGCAAGTAGTTTCTCACGAGACTGATGATTTCGCTCGTTTGCGAGGAGCTTGGAGTGAGCTACCAGGCTATCAATATCGGCATGTTCCCGCGCCGTATAACTGGAATTATGTGGATTATGTGGGCGGCATCATGCTGCCGCTACCAATTCTTACAGCCATCGTTGATTGGTTGTAATGGCGGTCTGAACAATGCAAGAACGTGTTGTTAGGATCGGTCAACCGACACCGCTCATCGGCATCATAACAGAGCCCGATACGGTGGTTGACGAACAGACAGCTATGTTGCTGTTGAATTCAGGGGTAATGCATCGTGTGGGTTCTTGCCGACTATCGGTCAAAGTGGCCCGGGCCGTGGCCGAACGAGTGGGTTTGCCAACATTGCGCTTTGACTTCTCGGGTATCGGCGATAGCGAAGTACGCCGAGGCGCCATGGGGTTTGAGAAAACGGCGGCGGCTGAAGTAAGCGAAGTTATGGATTATCTACAGCATACGCGCGGTGTTTCCCGATTCGTGCTGTATGGATTATGTTCTGGCGGGCATGTCGCTTGTCGTGTAGGGCAACATGATAAACGAGTCCGACAGATTATTCAGATTGATGGCTATTGTTTTCCAACTTGGAAGAGCTGGCTTTACCATTATGCGCCGCGACTCATGTCACTGGATAAATGGAAGAACCTTATAAAAAGGCGTAAGGCTGGTGTGATGCAACAGGCTGGCTACGAGATTGCTGGCATCCCATCTGAGTATTTTGAGCCTGCAGATCTCGGCGATACTACGCCGAGCCAACAGGAAATTATGGTTTGGATGGCTAAATTAGTTGACAATGATATATCGCTTTATTGTTTATTTACCGGTAAGGAACCTGGGTATAATTATTTAGGTCAGTTTCGAGATTGTTATAGCGATGTGCATTTTGGTAACCGGCTAGCTGAGGAGTATATGTCAGAGAGTTCCCATATTGTTTCAGATCCAGAAAGCCAGCGAAGGGTGGTTGAGAGTATAGTCAACTGGCTGAAAACGCATTATTTATTTTCTTGTTAAGGGTTATTCAGGTCTGGCTAATTTTTCATCAATAATTGATATGGATGACTTTGGAAGCCATGAGGAAATTTTTTAAATATTATCTGGGAATGTTTTTATATAAATTCTCCACAGATCAAGCCCGAAAAATAATTCAAGATAATTTTTCATTAGGGTTTGAGTCAAATTCTAATAAAATATCATGGCGGCTAATGCGATTTTATCTTGCGCAGCATACCTCTAAAAAAGGTAAGCAGAGTCATCTTATTGAATTACATAAATCTTTTTGGAAAGGTTTCAGGGGGAGGCGGTTTCATGAAATAACAAACAAGGATCCTGCTAATGTCATAAAAAAAGAATTTATTCCTTTGATTGAGGCTGCGGAAATTGCTAGCAAGCAATATAAATTTAGAACACTAATAGAAATAGGCTCTGGTAATGGTCAAGTATTGGATTATATGGCGAATCGTATGGGGGGAATTTTTGAGGAGTTTATAGGTTTGGACCTTAATGATGAGCAGGTGGCTCTAAATAATAATAGTAATCAAAATAGAAAATTAAAATTCGTTTGTTGTGATGCTAGTGAGTGGTTATATGGACAAAATATTAATAATACTTTGATATTAACTCATCGTGGTGTGCTAGAGTATTTTTCTGAAGATATGGTCAATAAATTGTTTTCCTATCTTTCCAACGGTAATAATGGTGTATTGCTTATAGAGCCTATTGATCATCATCATGATCTAATAAAAATAAATAGCTCATTTACGTTTGGCTATGAATTTTCATTTAGTCATAACTATCCTAATTTACTACAAAAGAATGGTTTCAATATTCTTTATTTAGAAGATAAGTCAGTTGATCTGTGGCGAACCTTAATGATTTTTGCGGTTGTTTTGGATGGTTATTTTTCAGATTCAAGAAATTGATGGGTTTTTTGAAAGATTGTATTCTAGTATTAATATAGCTTTTCTTTTTTATTTGTGTGAAATAGGCTATAATAAAAAAATTATTTTGCATAAAGCTGATCGAACCCCATGATAAGCGGGGCGCTTCGCGCCCCGCTTATCAACTTGCTGGAGCAGTAACCGGCCTAATCGCCTGCAAGCGATAACGCGCTTTCCGGCACTAGACCGATTCCGCTCAGCCCCGACCCGTTAGGGGAATGTGCGAGCAAAAGCGGAAATACCGGGTACGGAACTGGCGATACTGCAATGTGGCGCTGGTGGCATGGGGGTCGCTGACGGAGTGGTTTGACGAGGCGGCGGTGGGTTGGTCATCCAGGGAAGCCTTTCGATCGCCATTGCGGGCGTTAACCGGGTTTTTTGATTCGCTGGTTGGGTTGTTGGGACTGGCGCTAAGCATCCTGAGTTACAGTGCCTTCAGGAGTGGACCAGACTCTGGGCGAGCTGGCAACCGTGCCATGTGGTGATCGACTCGAAAAGCCTGTCCGATGTTTTCTTGCTCTTGGGCACCAGAACCATTAGTTCTTCGCGCTTCTCCATCATCAGGCGCAGAACGTACTTTTCGGCATGTCTTGTCCTGATCAGGTTCGTCCACTGGGTAGTTTAATACAGTCAAGCGGACCTTAAAATTGAGACAGGCTTAAAACGCTAACCCGAATTTATACGATCTTTTCAGATGGGAATTTACCGAAAACTCTACGATATTCTCGATGCCCGGGAGCGCTGGCTGACCCTACTGGTGTTCATATTGCTATTGACGGTTGCCCTGGTTGAGACCGCTGGCGTGGCCTCGATCATGCCGTTCATGGCGGTATTGTCAAACCCGGAAGTCGTCGAAACCAACCGATACCTAGCCAAGATCTACCAGATGCTGGCATTTGAATCCAAGGAAAAT
The DNA here is from genome assembly GCA_002352125.1 of Competibacteraceae bacterium UBA2792. GTDB lineage: Bacteria > Pseudomonadota > Gammaproteobacteria > Competibacterales > Competibacteraceae > Competibacter_A. The sequence goes on from DEHU01000065.1 coordinate 32,246, forward strand.
TTTCTCTTCTTTTTAGGACTCGGATTTCTAGTTATCACAGTAGGTTCATTGGCGTTGCGAGCCTTCGCCTTTTGGGCAATTTACCGCTTTGCGCAGCTTAGAAATTACGCATTGGCCTACCGTCTGTTGCGAGGGTATCTATACAGGCCTTATGAATGGTTTCTGAGTCAGCATAGCGGTGTGCTGGGCGCTTCGGTGCTAGAGGAAGCTAGCAAGGGGGTCAATGGCGTTCTTTTCCCTGCACTGCTACTAATTTCGCACAGCCTAGTAGTGATTTTCCTGTTGGCGCTCATGATGATGGTAGATTCCCTGCTCGCCATATCGATTGCGCTGGTGCTGGGTATCTCGTATCTAAGTTTATTCGTGATGGTCCGTCGTTATCTGCGCCGCGTTGGCCAGGAACGCCACAAGGCAAATCAGCAACGATTCAAGGTAGCCCAGGAGGCGTTTGGAGGGATCAAAGATGTCAAGGTCGCTGGCCTTGAAGAAGTTTTCTTGGAACGTTTTCGGGTACCATCTCTACAAATGGCACGCCGCGAGGTGGCAGCTAAATTAGTGTCAGAGCTACCTTCATATGCAATGCAAGCTGTAGTCTTTGGTGGGATCATCATCGTATTGTTGTATTTCCTATCCAGCCGTGGTGGTCTACAAGAGGCGCTTGTAGTTTTCTCGTTCTATGCCTTCGCTGGTTACCGACTGATGCCTGCGTTGCAGGCAATCTATAGCAACTTCTCTGAAATGCGATTTCATGCTGTCGTGCTCGATAGCATCTATCAAGATCTTCGGTTGACGTACCTCAATAGCACCATGCCGGAAAATAAAGATGGCCCGGGAGAATTAGAATCTTTGGGCTTACGCGAGGCGTTACAGTTCAAAAATATATCTTATCGTTATCCATCCGCGCAACGACAAGCCTTGACGAAAGTCAGCCTGAAGATCCCGGCGTATACGACGGTTGGCTTGGTCGGCCCGACCGGTTCCGGAAAGACAACTTTGGTCGACCTAATTCTCTGTCTGCTGCAACCTGAAGAGGGTGAATTGTTTGTTGATGGCCTACCCATCACTCTAAGTCTGTACCGATCTTGGCAGCGCAGTATCGGTTATGTACCGCAACAGATTTACCTGTCAGATGATACCGTTAGTAGAAATATCGCCTTTGGAGTGCCACCGGACCGGATCGATCAAGAGGGGGTTGAGCGGGCGGCCAAGGTTGCCAATCTACATGATTTTGTGGCTGCAGAGTTGCCTGATGGTTACAATACTCTGGTAGGGGAACGTGGTGTCCGCCTGTCAGGCGGGCAGCGCCAACGTATCGGTATCGCTCGCGCGCTCTACCGCGATCCCGATTTGCTAATCTTGGACGAAGCCACCAGCGCGTTGGATAATTTAACCGAACAGGCAGTGATGGATGCTGTGCATAACTTGGGCAACAAGAAAACCATTATCATCATCGCTCATCGCCTGAGTACAGTACGGGAATGCAACCAAATCTTTTATCTCGAACAAGGCCAGGTAAGCGCGGTGGGAACATACGATGATCTACTAGCGAATAACTCGAAGTTTCGCCGATTAGCAGGCGTTGTTAATTCTACTTTGTCAGATTCATGTATTTGAATTTGGCTCAATGTTAATTATGGTCAGTTCGATAGGTCAGATAACCAGCAGTTCCAACAGGGGCCTGAGCAGGCCGTTGCCCCCCGGATGCGGGAACTAGAAGAGGCCCCTAGGTAGAGCGATAATTTTTCTTGCGACAGGAGCGCAGCAGCGACTAAAAGCCCCCAGCAGCGTTGATATAGATATCTATGGAAGATAGAGCCGCCTTCGGCACGAGCGTACTCGCCCCGTGCTAAGGCACACGGCGCAGTGGCCAAAACCCTATTCTGTCAACTGGCTGTAGAGTCGTATTTACCGGTGTGAACTCGTGTACTAAAGTGGACCCCGGAAAATG
>DEHU01000250.1 GCA_002352125.1 Competibacteraceae bacterium UBA2792
CTCGCCGACGTGCTCTACCATCGCGCCGCGACGCGAGCGGAAGTCGCCGATCCGAGCATCGTGGCGTGGACGCGGCGGGAGCTGATCGAGCAATATCTCGCCAGTAGCGGCGTTGCCGCCGTCGTCGAGGAGGCGTTGCTGCCCGGTACTTGGCGGGTGGTGTATCAGCATCGCCGCCAGCCGAAAGTCTCGATCATCATTCTGGCCAAAGACGCTCTAGACTGGCTGGATCGTTGCCTGCGTCGCGTGCTGGGCCAAACCGTTTATCCCGACTACGAAGTCTTGATAGTGGATTGCGGCAGCGAGGTAGACGACACGCTGGACTTGTACGCCGAACTGGAGAAACGGTATCCGGATCGCTTCCGGGTCATCGCCGCGCAGGGGCCATTTTCGGTATCGGCATATCGGAACCAGGGCGCGAACCAGGCGCGGGGCGACGTGCTGGTATTTTTGTCCGCATCGGCTTTGGTGATACAACCGCAATGGCTTGAGCGGCTGCTGAATCACGCGTTTCGCGACGAGATCGGTATCGTCGGCGCGCGCATGACCACGCCGGATCGAACCAATCCGTTTATCCATGGCACGGCTCAGTTGTTGGGCCTGCGCGGAGTGGTGGGACCGCTGTTTAGCAACTTGACGCTGAAGGCGCCCGGACCCTTGGGGCGAGCCCAAATCGATCAAACGGTTTCGGCGGTCAGCGCCGAGTGTCTGGCAGTTCGGCGGCAGGTATTCGAGTCGCTGGGTGGTTTTGGGGAAAGCTTCGTGGTTGCCCACGCGGATACCGATCTGTGCCTGCGCGCCGCCGAGAAAGGTTATCGCACGGTATGGACACCGTTCGCCAATCTGGCTTGGTTGGGCGAGTATCCCCTGGCGACCGGTTTCAGCCACGATGAGATGGTCAAGCACACCCAGGCCGATGCAGATCGAATGTTCGAGCGCTGGTTGCCCCGCCTGGGTACGGATCCGGCCTACAATCCCAATCTCAGTCTCGTCGAAGCTCACGAGATCGAAGCGGACTTCGCGCCCGGTTGGGATACGGCCTTCCATGATCGTCCCCGCCTGCTCGGTTTTCCGGGCGATGAATCGGGTTGCGGGCTTTATCGCGTCTATGCGCCGCTGTGGCTGCTGGAACATCAGGCCCGCGCCGAATGCACTTTGGTCAGGCTCAATAACCGACCGCTGGAATTAGCGGAACTGGAGCGGCTGGCACCCGACACCATCTTTTATCAATCGACGGTCGCCGATCTCGGCCTGGCGGCGATGCGGCGTTATCGCCGTTTTCACCCTTCCTCCTTCAAGGTATTCGATCTGGATGATCTCAAGCACAACGTGCCCGATGCCAACAGCCTCAAGGAGCGGCTGATCCGGGATATGAAGTACCGTCACCGGATGGCCTTGCGAGAATGCGACCGGTTGATCGTCTCCACCGAGCCGCTAGCCGAAGCGTGCCGCCAATGGATCGATGATATTCGGGTGGTGCCCAATCGGCTGGAACGGGCTCGTTGGGGTCATTTGCAAAATCGTCGCCGGATCGGTCCGAAACCGCGGGTCGGCTGGGCCGGCGCGCAGCAGCATCACGGCGATCTGGCGTTCATCGCGGATGTGGTCAGGCAAACCCGGGACGAGGTGGACTGGGTATTCTTCGGCATGTGCCTCGACGAACTTCGCCCTTTCGTGAAAGAAGTCCACGATTGGGTGCATCTTAACGACTACCCGGCCAAATTGGCTTCTCTCGATCTGGATCTGGCGGTGGCGCCGCTGGAACAACATCCTTTCAATGAAGCCAAGAGCAACCTGCGCATTCTGGAGCACGGTATCCTCGGCCGGTCGATGGTGTGCACCGACATTTATCCCTATCGCGATGCGCCGGTGAAACGGGTGCCGAACGAAACCGGTGCTTGGGTGGACGCCATCCGGGAACGGATTCACGACCTGGACGCGGCCGAGCGAGAAGGCGATGCGCTGCGGGCCTGGGTGATTAAAAGCTATATTCTGGACGATCACACCGACGAGTGGTTGAGCGCGTTGAGGCCGTAGGGACGTGGAAGCCCCAGCCGCGAATGCATGCCGACCCTTGTTGTCGATCATCATCTGTAGCATCGATGAGGGCCGCTTCGCGCAGGTCGCCCGGAACTACCGCGAGTTGCTCGCGGCCATTCCCCATGAAATCCTTCGCATTAGCGACGCAGCTTCGCTAGCCGAAGGCTACAATCGCGGCATCGCGCGCAGTCGCGGCGATTATCTGATTTTGTCGCACGACGATATCGAAATCTGGACTGCCGATTTTGGCGAGCGTCTTTTGCGGCATTTGGACCGCTGTGACATGGTGGGTGTGGCCGGTACGGATTTGCTGGTCGACACCGGCTGTCATTCCAAAACCTGGAAATACACCAGTTGGGGAGCGGCTGGACTCGGGCATGTTTTCGGCCAGATCGTGCTGCCCCTCGAAGGTGATTACGCGATTCAGGTGTACGGCGCACCGGCGGCGCTGGTCGGTGGGATGCAAGCCCTGGATGGCGTGTTTATCGCCATGCGGAAAGCAGTGGCTGAAACCTTGCGTTTCGACGACGAAAACTTCGATGGTTTTCATCTCTATGATCTCGATTTCACCTATCGCGCTTTCCTAAATGGCTTCAACCTGGGTGTGTTGACCGACATCGTCCTCGTCCATCGCTCGGAAGGCCGCTACGATGAACGATGGCTTGGTTATCACCGCCGGTTTTTGAGCAAGTTCGAAAGCGTTCTCCCCAAAATGCTGCCGCGCGCCTGGCAACAGGCATTCGTGGTGTTTCGACATCCCAGCGAAGTGATGGATTTTTACGGCGGCACGGCCGGGAGAGCACCGCAGTTCGTTAGCGCGGCCGGTAACCAAGCGACAAACCGGCCAGGCGCCTGCAACGGGACGCTGGATCCGGTTTTTTATAGGCGCTGGTGCGAATGGCAGCAACGGTGGATCGAAGAGACTTGGGCCGAGATGGCGACGGAACGCTGGATGAAGCGGTGG
>DEHU01000256.1 GCA_002352125.1 Competibacteraceae bacterium UBA2792
CGCTATACCTTGGTCGCTTTTCCCATGATGCTGTTTTCCATCTTTATCGGCATGATCTATCTGTATTGGCGGTATTTGTAAGCATCTTTTCCCGGTGTTCGCCGGGAAAGGAACGAGCGGTATTTTTGTACGGCCTCCAGCAAAATTAGCCGCTCCTCTTCCCTCCCCTCCACCCCGCTCCCGCTCCCGCGGGAGCGGGGTTTCGTGCGTCATCTTAACCTTATAACATATTGATATATCTAGATAAATAACACCAATTGATTTTGGGTTAACCGCCGCTTATGATGCGTTGCATCATCATCTATTCCGGCGATGGACACGGAACCGGCCGCAATTCGAACAACGACAAACCGGGAGGACAGCACATGTCCGCGCACGAAAAAAAAAGCCGCTCGTCGGCGTTGATCGTCGGTGCCATCGGTGTCGTCTTCGGCGACATCGGCACCAGCCCCCTTTACGCGCTCAAGGAAACCTTCGCCGGGCACCACCCCATCGCGGTCGAGCCGGAGAGCGTTCTCGGCGTTTTATCGCTGATTTTCTGGACCATCATGGCGTTGGTCACGCTCAAGTACGTCGCTATCATCATGCGCGCCGACAATCGTGGCGAAGGCGGTAGTCTGGCACTGCTGGCCCGCGTCACGGAGCTGACCAAAGATTCGCGGGCCACCTGGTTCGTGACGATGCTCGGCATCTTTGCCGCCGCGCTGTTCTACGGCGACAGCATGATCACACCGGCCATCTCGGTGCTCAGCGCGGTCGAAGGGTTGAACGTGGTCGCGCCGGCGCTCAAGGACTACATCGTGCCGATTGCCGCGATTGTCCTGACCGCCCTGTTTGCGATCCAAAAGCACGGCACCGGCACGGTCGGTCGCTTCTTCGGCCCGGTTATGTGTGCCTGGTTTGGCGTGCTGGCGGCGCTCGGCGTGCTCAGCATCCTGGATGCCCCTGCCGTGCTCGCCGCACTCAACCCGGCCCACGCGGTCGAATTTCTGTTCCGCCATCCCTGGGAGAGCTTTCTTGCGCTGGGCGCGATCGTCCTATCGGTGACCGGCGGCGAGGCGCTGTACACCGACATGGGGCATTTCGGCAAATTCCCGATCCGCGTTGCTTGGTTTGCCTTTGTGTTGCCGGCGCTGGTCCTGAACTACTACGGGCAAGGCGCCTTGCTGCTCAAAAATCCCGAAGCGATCGAGAATCCCTTCTACTTGCTGGCGCCCGGTTGGGCGTTGGTCCCGATGGTAGTGCTGGCCACGGCGGCGACGGTGNNGCCTCGCAGGCGGTGATTTCGGGCGCGTTCTCGGTCGCCCGGCAGGCCGTCCAGCTTGGCTACCTGCCCCGGATGCGGATCGTCCACACCTCCCACATGGAGGAAGGGCAGATTTACGTGCCGTTGACCAACTGGACGCTTTATCTTGCGGTCATCGCGCTGGTGTTGCACTTCCAGACCTCCAGCAACCTGGCGGCGGCCTACGGTATCGCGGTGACCGGAACGATGATGATCGACACTGTCCTGGTGGCGTTCGTCGCGATCCTCGCCTGGCGCTGGAACCCGCTGCTGGCCTTGCTGCTGCTCGGTGCTTTGCTGCTGATCGATATCGCCTTTTTCTCCGCCAACGCCATCAAGCTGCTGCAAGGCGGCTGGTTCCCCGTCGTCATCGCCATCGCTTCCTTCACCACGCTGACCACCTGGCGGCGGGGCCGGCAGCTCCTGTTCCAAGAGATGGGCAACCTGACCATGCCGCTCGTCCAGTTCATCCGGTCCATCGAAAACGCGGCGTTGAAGCGCGTCAGCAGCACTGCCATCTATTTGACCAGCCGGCCAGAAGGTGCACCCTCTGGGTTGCTGCATAACATCAAACACAACGAGGTGCTGCACGCCCGCAATATTCTGGTCACCATCCAGACCGCCGAAGTACCCTACGTCGCGGATGCAGACCGGATCGAAGTCATCGATCTTGGCCATACTTTTTATCGGGTGTTCGTGCGCTATGGCTTCATGGAGCAGCCGAACCTTCCTGAAGCGCTGGGAGGGTGCGGCCAAAAGGGACTCGAAATCGACCTCAACAAAACCTCGTTTTTCGTCAGCCGGGAGGTGGTCGTACCCAAGATGACGCCACCGATGATGTTGTGGCGCGAGCTTTATTTCATCTGGATGCTGCGCAACGCCCAAAGCGCCTCCGATTTCTTCCAGATTCCCGCCAATCGGGTGGTCGAGTTGGGTACGCTGGTCGAAATCTGAGGCATCGATCCCGAGCTTGGAGCGGCGAGATATGCCCAAAAAAATCTCGCGTTCGACTTGGCGCTTGATCGCGCTATTCGTCAGCATGCCGGCGGCCGTTCTGGTTTTCGGCTTCATCTACATGTTCGGAGCTACCTATCTGGAAGGCAGGCCGACCGACTTTTGGTCGAGTCTGGAATGGGCTTCCGAAACGCTGACCACCACCGGTTACGGGGCCTACGCTCCCTGGAAGCACCCGGTCATGATCCTGCTGGTCATCCTAACCCAGTTCGTCGGCATGTTCTTTCTGGTGCTGGTTTTCCCGGTCTACGTGTTGCCGTACATCGAGGAACGGTTCGAGATGCGGCTGCCGCACGCTTTGCCACCGATGACAGGACGGGTATTGTTTTATCGCTACGGTCCGGCCATCGACTCGCTGTTGGAAGAATTCCAACGGGTCGGCTCCGCGTTCGTCATCTTCGAGGAAGACGTGACGTTGGCTCGCAGCCTGCGCGATCGCGGTCATTACGTGGTTTTCGGCAAGCTGGACGAAGAGCCGGCGGGGCTGGCAGGCGTGAACCAAGCGCGAGCGATCGTCGCCAACGCCGACGACCATGCCAACGCGACTTGTATTCTGATGGCCCGCGAACTGGGGTTCGATGGTCCAATTTATGCGCTCGCCGACGATCCTTTGTATCGGCCGCCGATGCTGAAGGTGGGCGCTTCCGCCGTGTTCACGCCAACCCATGTGCTCGGCGCGGCGCTGGCGGCTCGCGCCAGCACCCGCATCAGTCCACCGGCAGAGGGTTTGCATCTGCTCAGCGCGCAGGTTGGTCTGACCGAATTCCGGGTTCGAGCGGATAGTCCGCTAGCCGGGCAACGACTCGGCGACCTGCACTTGCGCGAACGGCATGGCGTGACCGTGATCGGCCAGTGGCGCGGAGGATACTTTGCCGCGTCCAAGGGGCCGGACACCCGCATCGAACCCGGTGCGATCCTGGTCGTGGCCGGCGCCCACGCCAATCTCGCGCAAGTCGAACACCTGGCCGCGCCCATCCGCCGCACCGGCCCCATCGTGGTGGCCGGCTATGGCACCGTCGGTAGCAAGGTGGTGCAAATGCTGCGCGATGCCCGCGAATTGACCGTCGTCATCGACCAGCAACTCGTGCCGGGAGTGGATATCGTCGGCAACGTGCTGGAGCACGCGACGCTGGACCGGGCAAACGTGCGCGCGGCGAGCGCGGTGGTGCTGGCGCTGAGCAACGACAGCGAAGGGGTGTTCGCCACGGCGGTGGTCCGCGACTACGCCCCCGAAGTGCCGCTCATCGTGCGGGTCAACCGGGCGCCTAATGTGGCGCGGCTGTACCAGTCGGGCGCGGACTTTGCGCTGTCGGTCGGTCAAGTGGCCGGGCAAATTCTCGCCTACCACCTGCTCGGCGATCACGCGGTCGCGGTCGAACAACGGCTCAAGTTCGTCCGGGTAACCGCCGGTGCCTTGGCTGGTCAGCATCCTTGGCGCGCGCAAGTGCGCGAAAAAACGGGTGCGGCGGTGGTGGCGGTGGAGCGGGACCAAAACGTGTTCGTCAAGTTCGACGACGCGTTCGAGGTGTGGCCGGACGATATCCTGTTCGTTTGTGGAACGACCGACAGCCTCGATCAATACCTGCGCGAGTTTCGGGCGACGCCCGCCACCGGCTCCAGAGCCTGAATACCGCGCAGTATCGTTTTACCGGCAACGATTGCCGGTTGGCCGAATAGCCAATATGGTCGCGGATTCGATTCTTGCGGTACTACGCTACACGTAATAAAACACCAAACACACCCCCAGCAGCAGTACCGCCCACAGCGCCATGCTGCCGCTGGGCCACGTTGCAGCCAGCAGCCCATGCGGGCCATGATGGCGGGATAAAGCCGCGATCAACCTCTCTACGCGCCGTTCCGCGCCGGCGTTGAATATCTCCCACCCGCGAAGCGCCGCCGCCCAAATCCGGGGCGAAGCGGCCGGCAGCAGCCGGCGATAGAACCAGTCGAAATCCAGATTGACCGAGCGCAATTCCGGCGGGTAAATGCCGGTGCGCACCAATACCGAGAACGCCAACGCCGACCACGCCAACAATTGCAATTGGGTGATGATGTGGGTGGTGGTGTAGGGATCGAAATCGACCGGATAGGGCAAAATGGCATAAAGCGCATCCGGAAACACGCCGATACCGATGCACAGCGCGGCAGCGATTCCCATCGCGATCAGCATGTTGTTCGGCGCCTCCTGGCAGCGAATGCCGCTGTCGTGGGCGAAAAAAGCGAAATAGGGAATCTTGATGCCCGCGTGATGGAACACGCCGGCAGAAGCAAACAGCAGGAACAAAAAAGGAATCCAGTGTCCTCCCCGCGCCGCCGCTTCCAAAATCAGCGACTTGGTGACGAAGGCGCTAAACAGCGGAAACGCCGAAATCGAGGCAGCGCCGACGATGCAGAACACCGTCGTCAACGGCATGGATTTGTACAGCCCGCCCAGTTCCGAGCCGTTGACCGTACCGGCGCGCAGCAGCACCGCGCCCATGCTCATGAATAGTAGCGCCTTGAACAGAATATCGGCGAAGGCGTGCGCCACCGCGCCNNGTACCGATGCCGATGCCGACCACCATGAAACCGAGCTGGTTGTTCATGCTATAGGCCAGCACCCGCCGCAGGTCGTTTTCGATCACCGCGTAGAAAATCGGGAACATCGCCATGACGGTGCCGACGGCGATCAAGATCTCGGTGCCGGCGAAGCCACGGGCCAGGGCGTAAATCGCCATCTTGGTGGTGAAGGCGGACAGCACCACGGTGCCGGTCGCGGTGGCTTCCGGGTAAGCGTCCTGCAACCAGTTGTGCAGAAAAGGGAACGCAGCCTTGATGCCGAAAGCGGCCAAGATCAGCATCGCGCCGGGACTGTCCAGCCCAAAATGTTCGAACGCGACCGAGCCTGTGGCCCGGATGTAAACGATGCTGCCGGCCAGCAGCAGCACGCCGGAGCCTACCTGAATCACCAGATAGCGCAGTCCAGCCCGATAGGCGCGCTGGGTGCGTCGTGCCCAAATCAGAAATACCGACGATATGGCGGCCAGTTCCCAGCAGACGAACAGCGTCACCAAATCGCCTGCCAGCACCGCGCCCAGCGCTGCGCCCGGATACAGCAATCCCGCCACCTGCTGCACCGGATCGCGCAAGTTCCAAGCGTAAATCACCGCCAGCAGCGCGGCGATGTGGAATACGAGAGCAAAGGCGAAGCTCAGCCCGTCGAGCCGCAGCGTGGTAAGTGTCAGGTCGAACAGTTCCACTTGGGCATACTGGCCATCCGGCAAGCCCCAAAGCTGAATCAAACTCAGCGCCGGCAGCGCCAGCAGGAAACCGTTACGGACGAGACCCTGCGGCGTCAGCAACGCCAGCAGCGAGCCGCAAACCAGAATCAGCGCCGGATTGAGGCCGTCAATCACCGTAGTAGTCCTCGTCCCGCATCACCAGCTTGCGCATCTGCTTGGCCAGCAGCACCAGCGCCACGCAGCAGACGAATCCGTACCAGGCAAAAAATCCGAACCAATCTTCGAACGCGAAATTGACGTGCTTGTGGTAGAAAAAATCGGCCAGAAACAATCCCGCGCAGATCAGCACCAGCCCGTAAAAAATCTTGTCCACGTTACGCGGGGCATCGAGCCAGTACTTGCGTTCGGGACGGGAGGGAGCAGTCGGAGCGGTCATCGGCGAATCCTCAACGGGCGGCGATGGGCGCCAGCAGCGCGTATAACCCATCGGCGAAAAAGAACAGCAGCAGGCAGCCCAAAGCGGTCAGGCACGGCGGCACCACGCAGGCCAGCGGCGCTTCGCGGATAGCGGTTGAGGCATCGTCAACTGCCTGGCCGTCTGCCGATGCCGGCACGAAAAACCCGCGCGCCGCTACTGGCAGCAGATACGCCACATTCAGCAACGAACTGATCAAGAGTACCGCCATCATTGCCCACTGGCCGGTGTCGGCCGTGCCCGCCAACAGATACCACTTGCTCCAGGAACCGCCCAACGGCGGCAGACCGACGATGCTGAGCGCGCCGATCAGGAACGCGCCAAAGGTGAACGGCATCGCCCGGCCCAGACCGTTCAGTTGGCTGATTTCGGTCTTGTGGGTCGCGGTGTAAATCGCGCCGGCGCAGAAGAACAGGGTAATCTTGCCCACGGCGTGCATCACGATCTGCATCGAGCCGCCGATGACGCCCATCGAAGTCGCCAGCGCCGCGCCCAGCACCACGTAGCCCAATTGACTAATCGTGGAATACGCCAGCCGGGCCTTGAGATTATCCTGAGTCAAAGCCACGAAGGACGCGAGCAACACGGTCAGCGCCGCCACCCACAGCAGCCATTGCGCGGAGCCGGTGGCGTCCAGGAAATCGATGCCGAACACATAGACGATGACCTTCATCACCGAAAACACGCCGGCCTTGACCACCGCCACCGCGTGCAACAGCGCGCTAACCGGGGTCGGCGCCACCATCGCCGCCGGCAGCCAGCGATGNNCCTTCCACCTTGCCCGCGAGAATGCCGCCCGGCGCGAAATCCAGGGTTCCGGCAACCGACCAGGTCCAGACGATGGCCAGCAGCAAGAAACCGATGGACGTACCCAGCAGAATGCCAAGATACAGCCGTCCCGCCCGCATGGCCTCCGGCGTGCCCTTGTGGGTGACCAGCGGGTAGGTCGAAAGGCTCAGCGTTTCGTAGAAAATGAACAGGGTCAACAAATTGCCGGCGAAGGCGATACCGATGGTGCTGGCGATGGCGATGGCGAAGCAGACGTAGAACCGGGTTTGATGCTGTTCTGCGTTGCCGCGCATGTAGCCGATGG
>DEHU01000139.1 GCA_002352125.1 Competibacteraceae bacterium UBA2792
GGGCCGATGAGCGCCAACGACGACGATAAGTTGCCGGGCATCCGGGCACAACTGGATTGGATTCCCCGGGCGTTGGCCTCCGGTCGGCCGTTTCTGGGGATCTGTCTGGGCGCGCAGTTACTGGCGCGGGCCTTGGGCGCGACGGTCAAGCCGCATCCGGAAGGATTGGCGGAAATCGGCTATTTCCCGGTGCGGCCAACGCCAGTGGGACAAACCGTGTTCGATATGCCGCTGCACGTCTACCACTGGCATCGCGAGGGCTTCGACCTGCCGGCCGGCGCGGAGCTGCTGGCGAGCGGCGAACGCTTTCCGCATCAAGCTTACCGCTACGGCGCCAATGCTTTCGGCATGCAGTTTCACCCGGAAGTCAACCAGCGGATTCTCGAAGCGTGGTTGGTGGAAGGGGCGGAAGAATTGACATCGCCCGGCGCCCAGTCCGCCGCCGAACAACGCGATCATCACGCTCGCCACGATGCGGCACTGGATCGGTGGTTCGGGGAATTTTTGCAGGGGTGGTTAGGTAGCGGGGCAGGTAACGGCTAAAAAGCACCTATCCTGCAAATATCGGCAGCAAATACTTTCTTTCAAAAATATTGCTGTTGATCTCCTGCCGGATTTGTTCGGGAACTTGCCTATCCAACAGAGTCCACCGGCAATCCGTGCATTCGATTCCGACTCTTTCCATGAGAGGGATGAGCGGAACCCCACAAAGATGGAAATAGCGCAGAACTCCAAAGCTACGATGGGTTTTATTGCCACAGTGCGGACATGTTAGGCTTTGCAATATTTCGCCTTTAATCACTTTGCCTTTCGTGCCATAAATGTTCATGGCTGCTCCTCTAAGCTGGCGACTGGGCGTTCGCGGTCTCTAAGCAAATCACTATCTTACATTACTGAAATAGGCATCAAGCATGCCAAACATGATCGCCGCATTGATCGGCAGCTGGAGGAGATTGACAAGAAATCCGCCAACTACAAGCCAAACTGGCCAGCCCATATTGGTCGCCAGTTGCAAGAAAGCTCACTTTGAGCTGCCGGGGTAGAATGGTTCTTTTATTTTTGCACTGGGCATCTTCTATCTTCCAGTTCGAAAGCGCCCAGCAAAAAATAATGTCGCAATGCGTCAGGTTTGAGCAAAATAGCGCTGCAAAAATTCGTCGAACGGCACGTCGTCTGCCGCCTCGATTTCCCGCTGCATTCGCCAGGACCGTTCCGCCGCTTCAGCGAAAAATTGCACTCGTTCCGCCGCGAGCGGCCGGGCTTCAAAATAGCGGCGGTGCTGCTCCGACATCTGCCTGGCGCAACGGAAAAAATTTTCGCCGCTAGCGCGCATTTCGGCCAGCATTCGGGCGGACGGCGTGCGGTCGGGATCGGCCAGCACCTCGCATTGTTCGGCCAGCGCCGCCGCATAAGGCCGATCCTCCTCGCCGATATCCAGCAGTTCGCAGATCGGTTGCAGCGCGTTCAAAATTTCTTTGGCCCAAATCCGTAGCGGCAACGCTGGCTCGCGCCGACGATGCAGGACCAGCGATGGATCGCGGCCAGTCAGCGCAACCAGCATCTGGTTATCGTCGATCATTTTGCGCTCCTCGGCATCCAGAGGTGGCGATTCGCGCAATAGACAAAACGACAGGAAAGCTTCCAGAAAACGCAACTGGGATGTGGTCACCCCCAACGGCTCTAAGGGATTGATGTCCACCGAGCGTAGTTCCACGTACTGCACGCCGCGCCGCCCGAGCGCCAGGGTCGGTTTCTCGTTGCCTAGCGGCGGCTGCTTGGGCCGCATCGAGGTGTAATACTCGTTCTCGATTTGCAGGATGTTGGCGTTGAGCTGGCGATAATCGCTGCCCACCTTCACTCCGATCCGCTCGTAAGGAGGCCACGGCGTCGCGGTGGCTCGGGTCAAACTGGCGATGTACTCGGCCAGCGAGTTGTAGCAGACGTTGACGCCGCTCTTCTTCTCGGTGCGGTTGGTATAGCCGATGTTGCTCATCCGCAGCGACGTGGCGTAAGGCCCGTAGCAGGTGTGGTCGTCGAACTCGGGCAGCGTGGTCGATTTGCCGTCGAGGAACGACTTGCAGACTGCGGGCGAAGCGCCAAAGAGGTACAAGATCAACCAACCGAAGCGTTGCAAGTTGCGAATCAGCCCAAAATAAGATTCGGAGCGGAAATCTTGCAACGAGCGGCGATCCTGTTCCTGCTCTCGAAATGTCGCCCAGAATTCGTCCGACAGCGAGAAGTTGAAATGGATACCGGCGATCACCTGCATGATCCGGCCGTAGCGCCACGCCAACCCACGCCGATAGACGTGCTTCATGAAACCGGGGTTGGAACGGCCGTATTCGGCGATGGGAATGCTGGTCTCGCCGGCGAGGATGCAGGGCATGCTAGCTCCCCACAGCAATTCATCGCCGATGTGGCGATACACGAGCCGATGGCTATCGTCGAGAAAACGCAGCGCCTCGTCGGCAGTGGACAGCGGCGGGGTAATAAACTCCAGCATCGCCTCGGAATAGTCGGTCGTGATATAGGGATGAGTCAACGCCGAACCCAGCGCAACCGGATGGGAGATTTGCGAAATATAACCATCCGGGGCAACCCGTAACGCTTCCCTTTCGAGGCCGAGCCGGCGACCGCCGAACAACGAACGCGGATCGGCGTCGAACAGCCGGGTCAAACGCTGGTCGAGAATAGAGGACAAGGTGTTGATCTCTCGGATTGGGAACGAAGTACTCAAGGATTCTGCGCCCATCGCCGGCAAAAATCACTTCATGGCGGCCACGTACCGCCTTTCACGTTTAGATGAGATGCTCATGAACCACAGTTTGCTGTCCGGTTGCACACCTGGCTGTATTCCTATTATCCCCGTAATCGAGAGCGAATTCGCCACTTGGCTGGAACGGCAAGACGAACCGCTGCGGCGCTGGCTGAACGCGACCGGTTTCAAAGCGAAACCGGGTGGTTTCAGTTTGGTATCTGGTGCAGATGGCCAATTGCGGGCAGTGGTGGCCGGTATCGGCAACGCCAACGACCTTTGGGCCTTGGGTAATCTGCCGGTAACGCTGCCGGAAGGCGACTATGTTCTCGACGCCCCGTTCGAATCCCGGCATCTGGAACGGTTGACGCTGGGCTGGGCGTTGGGCGCGTATCAGTTCACCCGCTACAAGAGCCCAAAGCGGATCACGGCCCGACTGGCGCTCGATTCGACCTGCGACGGCGATCGCATCCGCCGTCATGCCGAAGCCGTCGGTCTGGTCCGCGATCTGGTCAACACTCCCGCCGAGGATATGATGCCGGAGCATTTGGCCGAAGCGATGCTCGCCCTGGGACGGGAGTTCGGGGCCTCGGTAGAACAAATCGCCGGCGACGATCTGCTGGCGCAAAATTATCCGGTCATTCACGCGGTTGGCCGCGCTAGCGCCCATCCGCCGCGCTTGCTGGATTTACGTTGGGGCGATTTGGCTCATCCCAAGGTAACGCTGGTGGGCAAGGGCGTCTGTTTCGATAGCGGTGGCTTGGACTTGAAGCCGTCCAGCGCCATGCGCTTAATGAAAAAGGATATGGGCGGCGCAGCGACGGCGTTGGGGCTGGCGCGGTTGGTCATGAGTATGGGCTTGCCGGTGCGATTGCGGGTACTGGTGGCGGCGGTGGACAACGCCGTCGCTGGCAACGCGTTCCGACCTGGCGATGTGATCCGCTCGCGCCAGGGATCGACCATCGAGATCCACAATACCGATGCCGAGGGCCGGCTAATTCTCTGCGATGCTCTGGCGGAAGCCGGAAGCGAACACCTGGCGGTGTTGATCGACTTCGCTACCCTGACCGGCGCGGCGCGGGTGGCGTTAGGCACCGACATGCCGGCGCTATTTTGCAACGACGACACTCTGGCAACCGGCCTGCTCGCGATGGCCGAACGGGAACAGGATCCCATCTGGCGCCTGCCCCTGCATCAACCCTATCGAGAAATGCTCGACAGCAAAATCGCCGACTTGGCCAACGCCTCGGATTCGTCCTACGCCGGAGCGATCACGGCAGCGTTATTCTTGAAAGAATTTGTGCCTGCCGGCGTTCCGTGGGCACATCTCGACCTGATGGCGTGGAATCTCAAAAACCAGCCGGGCCGACCGGAAGGCGGCGAGGCGATGGGATTGCGTGCCGCCTTCGCTTGGCTGGATCAGCAGTTTGGTGGCAACTGACCCAACCCCTCTCCGAAAGGGAGAGGGTAGTTTCAGCAATCAGGCAACCGGATGCCGAAGTTGCGGGTTCGCGATCGGTGGCTTGACCGAGTAGTCGTAGAAACCTTTTCCGGTCTTGCGGCCCAGATAGCCGAGCTGGACCAAGCGGGTCAGGGTGTGCGGTGCGGCAACGTGCGGCTGGTGCATGTCCTGATAAATGTTCAGCGTCATCGCCTCGACCACATCCAGGCCGATATAGTCGGCCAGCTCGAACGGTCCCATCGGATGAGCGGCGCCCGACTTCATGGCATGATCGATATCGGCGATGGTGCCGGTGCCCATCTCCAGAAGGCGGATGGCGCTCAGCATGTAAGGAGTCAACAAGCGATTGACGATGAAACCGGTGGTATCCTGCACGATGACTGGATCTTTGCCGATCTTTTTGCAGAAGGCGTCGAGCGTGCCGATGGTGTCATCCGATGTTTCGAAGGCATGGATGATCTCGACCAGCTTCATCACCGTCGCCGGATTGAAAAAGTGCAAGCCGGCCACCCGTTCGCGGTGCTTGCAAACCGCCATCATCGCTGTTACCGACAACGTGGAGGTGTTAGTGGTCAATAACGCTTGTGGCGACACGATACCTTCCAGCCGCTGAAACAACGCTTTCTTGGTGTCCAGATCTTCGATGATGGATTCGATGATCAGATCGCAATCGGCGACATCCTCTTCCTTGGTCGTCAGGTGCAACAAACCGAGCGTAGAGTTCATGTGCTCGGCGGTCATTTTGCCGCGCTCGACTACCTTGGCGAGCGATTTTTCCAATCCCGCCCGAATTTTTTCGACCGAACCTGGCGTCGCTTTGACGGCGACGGTCGAAATACCGACCTGGGCGCACACTTGCGCCACACCCAGACCCATGGCCCCACAACCCATGACACCAACTTTCTTGATTTCCATCGTGTATCCCTTGTAGCAATATTGACGACATGATTTTCCGGCATCGAAACAAGCCGGCGTTAACAGCAGAAAAAAACAACGCAACTCGGAAACTGCCCAGCCGATTCACCCCAGCACTGCCACGTTCGATTTCGAGCCGTTTAGCGATGCTTGAACTCCGGCGCACGTTTGCCGGCGAACGCCTCCATTCCCTCCTTCTGGTCTTCGGTCGCGAACACGGCGTGGAAGGTGCGCCGCTCGAACAACAGACCTTCGGTCAAAGTGGTTTCGTAGGCGCGGTTGACGCACTCCTTGACCATCATCACCGCTGGCAACGACTGGCCAGCAATCAGCTCGGCGGTCTTGACCGCTTCTTCGATCAACTCGGCTACCGGAACGATCCGGCTGACCAATCCGGATCGCTCTGCTTCTCCGGCATCCATCATCCGCCCGGTCAAGCACAAGTCCATCGCCTTGGATTTGCCGACCAGCCGGGTCAAGCGCTGGGTACCGCCGGCGCCGGGCAATATGCCGAGCTTGATCTCGGGCTGGCCGAACTTGGCGTTATCGGCAGCCAAAATGAAATCGCACATCATCGCCAGCTCGCAACCACCGCCCAGCGCATAACCGGCCACCGCCGCGATCACCGGTTTTCGGCAATGACTGGCCCGTTCCCAGTTGCGGGTAATGAAATCGCCCTTGTAGGCATCCATGTAGGAATAATCTTTCATGCCCTTGATGTCGGCGCCGGCGGCAAACACTTTTTCGCCACCGGTGAGGACGATGGCGCGAATGGATGCATCCGTCTCTGCCGCATCCAACGCCTGGGTCAACTCGTTCATGAGTTCTTCGGATAGCGCGTTGAACGCTTTTGGCCGGTTGAGGGTTATCAGGGCCACCGGGCCACGAGTTTCGACCCGGATGTTCTGGTAAGTCATGCGTTCATCCTCCTTCCCGAGATTTTGCGGGGCTGTTTCGCGATCATTTGGCCCCGGGCTTTCTCGCGGGAGCAAGGGCTGGGGCGAGGTGACGAGCCATCGACCAAAACGAAATCATCGCTCCTGTCCGTCCTGCGGAAGAGCGGAAAAAGACGGTCGAATCGTCTCGATTCTGGCAGGAACCGCTGCGGTGCGGCTTACACGCAAACGCCGCGCGCGGCCGACAGCCGGCCATCGCAAACAGTATAGGCCAGAATGGGCCGGTTCAGGATGGCCGAAACGGGAGATTAAGGCGAGGATAACGCAGGCGTACCAGGTGGATGGACTACGGCGTGCCTGCGACAGAGACCAAGGGTGCGATAACGCTGGAGAGAGATAGTTTCAGTTTCAAATCGATCAACTAGGTTTCAAATCGACCGGCTAGCGCTTCGACGGCTGATCGGGGTTCTTGACTGGCACAACCAGCACGTTGCCCAGCCGGGTCGAACCGCCATTGGCCAGATCCCGCTGATCAAGAAATTGCGTGGTGGGCAGGGATTCCGTCGCCGGCCTATTTTCCGCTTTAGCGGTAGGCTCCGCGTAAACCATAGTCTGCAGAATCTGCTCCCCAACCGGAAAGCGCCGTATCGTTGCCGGCTCGCGGGCAAAAGCGATCGCTCCGACAGGCGCAGAACGCCCAATCAGATTGGGTGAGCCCGGCTCTGATCCCGAAGCTGTCGACTGCCGTGGCAATGGAACCCAAAAGGACGCTACGGCCAGCATCATGGCTATTCCCACTATAACGATTTGTTTGCGATGGAGTTGAATGCTCATCTAAGCAACGTCCAAGTAAAGTAGCCACTAACCGAGGCTGATCAAAAGTTAGTTATGATACGAGGATTTTAGCAATACTCATGCCAAAGACGTTCTAAGCATTGTCTTTAGGGCATCAACGAAGGAGAGAGGGTTTGCCCTGCGATGCGAAATCCGTATCTAACCGAAAACTCCTTATTACAATCGCTAAAAAAAGCTTAAAAAAAGCTTAACGTAACGCTACTATCGTATTGTTAGGAGTTAGCTTTAAATTATTAGGTATTTTAAAGTCAATACTTTCAAATAATTACGATCAAAAAACCGGCCGGGATTCCGGTAAAACGTTTGGTTGTACTTGCTTAACGGCATTCTATCCAGCCAATGGACGCATCCACAGGACACATCATATCTTTGAGTATTTCTGGTTCGAACAACCATGTGCTGAAGCCAAAACTGACACTCTCGATCACCCGAGTGACATGATATCAGTTGAACCGGTCCACTTTGGACCGGTTCAACGATCCAAAGTGATAGAGATTTTTTCGCTCTTCGCAACCGTTCAAAAAGCTCGCCATCTCGATATCTGGCTGGTTCTTCGCGTTTGGAGCAATCTTTCTTAGAACCTCAGATCCGGTTGCTTGATCCTCTGCGCGAATACCCTCAATGCGCCTCATCCCAATTGGCGCCCACCCCGATACCCACCTCTAGCGGCACCCGTAATTCGGCCGCTGCGGCCATCGCAGCCCGGATATGTCTTCCCGCTTCCTCCACAGCGTCCCTAGCCACCTCGAATACCAATTCGTCGTGAACCTGCATCAACATCCGCGCTGGAAAACCGGATTCTAGCAACCAGCGATCCACGGCCAGCATCGCCCGTTTGATAATATCGGCAGCGGTACCCTGCATCGGCGCGTTGATGGCAGCGCGCTCCGCCGCTTGCCGGAGCTGCGCATTTCGAGCGCGGATGTCGGACAGATACAAGCGGCGACCGAACACCGTTTCCACGTAGCCCCGTTCGGCGGCGCGGCGACGGGTATCCTCCATGTACGCCTTGACGCTGGGATAGCGGGCGAAATAGCGATCCACATACTCCTTCGCTGCGCCGCGTTCGATACCCAATTGCTGGGCCAGCCCGAACGCCGACATGCCGTAGATCAGCCCAAAATTGATGGCTTTGGCGCTGCGTCGCTGCTCGGCGCTGACCTCATCCATCGCCACGCCAAACACCTCGGCAGCGGTGGCGCGATGCACGTCGGCGCCGCCGGCGAAAGCCCGCAGCAACCCCTCGTCACCGGACAGGTGCGCCATGATTCGCAGTTCGATCTGCGAATAATCCGCCGCCAGCATCACCCAACCCGGTTCCGGCACGAACGCTTGGCGAATCCGCCGCCCTTCCGGGGTACGGATCGGGATGTTCTGCAAATTGGGATCGGAGGACGACAGCCGGCCGGTGCTGGCCACGGCCTGATGATAGGAGGTATGGACCCGGCCGGTGCGAGGATGAATCTGTTCCGGCAACCGGTCAGCGTAGGTGGATTTCAGCTTGCTCAACGCGCGATATTCTAAAACGACCTTGGGAAGCGGATAGGTCAACGCCAGCTCTTGCAACACGTCCTCGGCGGTAGAGGATTGGCCGGTGGCGGTCTTCTTGCCTGCTGGCAGGCCCAGCCGTTCGAACAGGATCACTTGCAACTGCTTGGGCGATCCCAGGTTAAAACGCTCGCCGGCCAGTTCGTAAGCCTGCTGCTCTAATTCCCAAATCCGTTTCGCCAATTCGTCGCTCTGCCGGCGCAAGTTGGCCGCATCGATCCGTACTCCGATCCGCTCCATCCGCGCCAGCACGTCGATCAGCGGAATTTCCAGCTCTTCGTACAAGCGCCGCAAATCCGGTTCCCGCTCCAGTCGCGGCCAAAGGCAGCGATGCAGGCGCAAGGTCACGTCGGCGTCTTCGGCAGCGTAAGGACCGGCCTGCTCCAGCGCCACCTGGTTGAAGGTCAATTGCTTGGCACCCTTCCCCGCCACGTCCTCGAAGCGAATGGTGCGCAGCTTCAAATGCCGCTCCGCCAGCGAGTCCATGTCGTGCCGGGCGGTGGAATCCAGCACGTAGGATTC
>DEHU01000026.1 GCA_002352125.1 Competibacteraceae bacterium UBA2792
CTGCATCACCAGCAGCAGGCGCGGCGGTTCGTGGATCATGAGTCGCTGTCCTCGTTGGTCGCATCGAAATTTTCTCTCGTCGCCCGCCGATAATCCTTCAACGTCTCGGCGATCAGAAACGCCAGTTCCAAACTTTGCGAGGCGTTCAACCGCGGGTCGCATTGGGTGTGATAGCGGTCGGCCAATCCTTGTTCTGTAATCGCCTGTGCACCGCCCAGACATTCGGTCACGTCCTGACCCGTCAGTTCGAAGTGCATCCCCCCCGGAATACTGCCCTCGGCGCGATGAACGGCGAAGAAACCTCGCACCTCATCGAGAATCCGCGCGAAGGGACGGGTTTTGTAGCCGGTGCTGGCCTCGAACGTGTTGCCGTGCATCGGATCGCAAGACCACACGACTTGTCTACCCTCGCGTTGGACCGCCCGAATCAGCGGGGGTAGGGCGATTTCGATCTTGTCTGCACCCATCCGGGTGATCAGCGTTAATCGACCCGGTTGATCGTCGGGATTCAGCGTATCCAACAGCCGCAGCAACGTATCGGGGTCCATCGTCGGCCCCAGCTTCAGGCCGACGGGATTGGCGATACCGCGAGCGAATTCGACGTGTGCGCCGTCGAGTTGCCGGGTGCGCTCGCCGATCCACAGGAAATGCGCCGAGCCATCGTACCACTCGCCGGTCGCCGGTTCGCGCTGGGTCAGCGCCTGCTCGTAACCCAGCAACAGCGCTTCGTGAGAGGTGTAGAACTGGACCTGCCGCACTTGGGAATCGGTGGCGGCGTCTAGCCTGCATGCGCGCATGAAAGCCAACGTTTCGCTGATGCGGTTGGCCAGATCGCGGTAACGTTCGCCTTGGGGACTGGCGCGCAGGAAATCGAGATTCCATTGCTGAACCCGGTGTAAGTCGGCGAAACCGCCCTGGGCCAGCGCCCGCAGCAGGTTCAGGGTCGCCGCCGATTGGGCGTAGGCGCGCAACTGCCGGCGCGGGTCGGCGCGGCGGGCTTCCGGGGTGAAATCGAGATCGTTGACGATGTCGCCCCGATAGCTGGGCAGGGTGGCGCCGTTGCGGGTTTCGGTCGGCGTGCTGCGCGGTTTGGCGAACTGGCCCGCCATCCGCCCAACTTTGACCACTGGGCAGGCAGCGGCAAAGGTCAGGATGACCGCCATTTGCAGCAATACTCGGAAGGTGTCGGTGATGGCGCGCTCGTTAAAATCGGCGAAGCTCTCGGCGCAATCGCCGCCTTGGAGCAGAAAAGCCCGACCGGCGGCGACTTCGGCCAGTTGATGGCGCAGGGTGCGTATTTCGCCGGCGAACACCAGCGGCAGCGAATGGGCCAGCCGCTCTTCGGCTTCGGCCAGCGCCGGAAGGTCGTCGTAGACCGGCAGTTGCGCCGCCGGCCGCTGGCGCCAACTGTCCGGAGTCCAGGGGGCGCGGGTGCCTTGCATGAGGTGAGACATCGAGGTATCCGGGAAAGTTACGTATGATTTGGGCCAAGAGATTTCTAGACTTAAAGATGCCACGAAACCCGCATGACGGGACAGAGTAGGCTGCCAATTTGTTGCCAGAATGTTTGGCTTATCATTCCGTATCCAGTGCGCGAGGATGGAGGTTAGAGCAATGTCGGCATTGATCATTTCTTCCTGGTTTGGCGCAACCGTGACCGCGAGCAAAAACGATGGCTCGGGATTGCTCGCTCGGGCGTTGGCGGGGTTCCTCTGGTTGTTGTGCTGTCCATCGCCCGTTTTTGCGCAGCAATCGCCCGGGCCGCACTTCATCGGCGTCGAAATCACCGTCGGCGTGCAAGACGTTTCGGCTATCGGCGCGCCGGCCAAAGTCCATGCCCAAACCTGGGAGCAACGCACGGGTGGCAAAGTGCGGGTCGTGAGCACGCCATTTGGAAAACTGTTCGACGTATTCAAGGCGTCGCTGACCGCGCCGGAGCCCGTTTACGACGTGCTGTTGTATCCGTCCGCCTGGGCCGGCGATTTCTTTCCTTATCTCGCCGAGGTGCCGTCCGAACTGATCCGCAGCGAGTCATTCGATGATATCCATCCTACCTACCGCGAAAGGCTGATGGCCTGGAACGGTAAATGGATCGCCATGACCGTGGATGGCGATCTGTTCCAGGGTTACTATCGCAAGGATTTGTTCGAGGACCCGGCCAATCGCAAGGATTTCCGCGAGCGTTACAACCGCGAGCTGGCGCCGCCTGGTACGTGGACCGAATATCGCGATATCGCTGAGTTTTTCACCGGTCGCCGGGCTACCGACGGCACGGCGCTATACGGCGCGGCGGAGGCATTTGCGCGCGGCGGTCAGCAATTCTGGGACGTGTTCAGCCGG
Organism: Competibacteraceae bacterium UBA2792; assembly: GCA_002352125.1. Lineage (GTDB taxonomy): Bacteria > Pseudomonadota > Gammaproteobacteria > Competibacterales > Competibacteraceae > Competibacter_A. Next base: position 2,341 of record DEHU01000026.1, read on the forward strand.
GCCTCCGCCTACACCAACCACCCCGCCTTTCGGGGCGCCCAATTCTTCGATCCCGATACCATGCGAGCGCAAATCAACAATCCGGGTTGGGTGCGGGCGGTGCAGGATTACGTGGATATCCTGAAATTCTGTTCGCCGGATGCCAAGGGCTACGATATCGTCGGGGCGCGTCAAGCCTTCATGAGCGGCCATGCGGCGATGATTCTGGATTGGGGTGACACCGGCCCGCTGGCCGAGGATCCGGCCCAGTCCCACGTCGTTGGCAAGGTTGGTTACTTCGTCCTGCCGGGCAGCCGCGATGTTTGGAACGGCCGATTCTGGCGGTGGGAACGGTTCGAGCGTCCTTACAAGGCCCCGTTTCTGGCGTTCGGCGGCTGGGTTGCCGGCGTGCCCAAGAATAGCCGTCATCAGCAAGCTGCCTGGGATTACATCCAGTGGTATTCCAGCCCAGAAAACAGCCTGCACGATGTGGTGACCAGCGGCACCGGCATCAATCCCTATCGGTTGACCCACTTTACCGATATCGACGCCTGGACCCGGGTTTTTTCCCGAGCGGCGGCGGCGGAGTATCTAGAGGTATTGCGGGCCAGCCTCGATTCGCCCCAGGTGGCGCTGGATCTGCGCATCCCGGGATTTTTCCGCTACACCGAAGCCTTGGAAATTCAGTTGACCCGCGCACTGAACGGCGAAACGCCCGTCAAGGAAGCGCTGGATAAAGTCGCGGCCGACTGGGAAGCCATCACCGACGATCTCGGACGCGACCAGCAACTCGCCATTTATCGCGCTTCCATGGGGTTGTCGCCCGAACCCAACCGGCCGCATCCCCAGGCAGTCGCCGAGCGGCGGCGAGTCGTGATCGGCTTTTCCCAGGCCACCACCACCGAGCCGTGGCGATTGTTGTTCAACAAGGAATTGCGGGAGGAAGCGGCCAAATACCCGCAGATCGAGCTAATCGTCAAGGACGGTATGGACAAGGCCGAACAGCAGGTGGCCGACATGGAAGCCCTTATCGCCCAGCGGGTCGATGCCATCCTCATTTCGCCCAAGGTCGCAGAAGCGTTGACTCCGGTGGTGAGCAAAGCGTTCGATGTTGGAATACCCGTCATCGTGCTAGACCGGGATGTGTTGAACGACCGTTATATTCAGTTCATCGGTGGCGACAACTACGAGATCGGTCGCGCCGCTGGCCGCTATGCGGTCGATTTGCTCGGTGGCCCCGGCCGGGCGCGGGGCAAGGTGGTGGAAATCTGGGGCGGAATGGCGTCTACCCCGGCTCAGGATCGCCACGGGGGTTTTTATGAAATTGTCGGCCGGGAGCCGGGCATCCAAATCGTCAACCAACCCAAGGATGGCGATTGGAAACAGGATCGGGGCTACGAGATCATGGCCGAAGCTCTCGAAAAACAGCCTGCCATCGATCTGGTTTACGCCCACAACGATCCGATGGCTCACGGTGCCTATCAAGCCGCCAAGGATGCGGGGCGGGAAAAAGGCATCGCCTTTTTGGGTATCGACGGCATTCCGGCCGAGGGCGTCAAATGGGTAAACGATAGCGTGCTGACCGCCACCTTTCTCTATAAAACTCCTGGCGACGAGGGTATTCGGCAGGTGCTACGGTTTCTGCGGGGAGAGAATATTCCCAGGCGATTGACCTTACCGACCTTGACCATTGATCGCGCCAACGCTGCAGAAATCTTGCGCGCCAACGGCTTGCTGTGAGGTTTGCGATGCGGATCGCCGGAGCGGCCGATGCCGGTCGCAGCAAATTCAAGGCGGTGCTTTATCTGGCTTTCGGCGGAATTGCCATCATCCTGGTCGTTGCTGTCGGTCTGGCACTCTATACGTCCGACCAGCTCGGCCAGGCGGTGGAACGCACGACTCGCGAGGTTTTGCCGGAGACCTTGGCCGCCTTGCGCCTGTCGGAGCGCAGCGCGTTGTTGGTCGCGCTGGCGCCGACCCTGGCGAACGCTAGCGATCGCGGACAATTGCAGCAGCTCGCCGATCAGTTGGACGGCCTCGTTCGCGAGATCGATGCCCACATTGCCCGGCTAAATGTCCGGGCCGATCCCAACATGATCGCTATTTTGCGCGACCGGGTGTCTTTTTTGGCTACGACCCTGCAAACGCTCAAGGCGGCGAATGCCGACCGCATTGCGCTGGACGATCAACAGGCCGCGATGTTGGCCGAGATCGGCAGGGTGCATGGCGAGATGAACGATACCGTCAGCCCGGTCGTTTATGGAGTCAATTCGCTCAATCAACTGCTCGCCAAGCGTGTCGTTCGCCAACGCGTGACGGCCGTGCAAGAACTGCAAGAGCGGCATATACAACAGATGCTGGCGACGATGGAGCTGCGCTTGCTGTTCGAGCGGTTGATCGCCGCGCGTCGCGGCGTTGACAGAAGCGGCGCCGATTCCCAAAAAGACGCCGTCGAACCGGTGCGCGCCGCGTTCGGCCGGTTACGGTCGTTGCAAGGCGACGAGCAGGGCCGGAATTTCGCGCAGTTAGCGATTGTGGCCGAACGGTTTTTGCAGCAGGAACCGCTCCTCCAGCAGCCCGAGACTTCGGAGCGGGAATTCGAAACCGCGCTCGATCACTACCTGAAGTGGCTCGAACCTCATTTGGTCGAATATCTACGAGAAAATCTGGACCAGATACGATCGGCCGTGTTGGCTTTGATCGAACAGATGGTGCGGAATATGGGTTATGCCCTCGACATCCGGGCCGAAGGCAATCTGCTGTTTGCCGTGCTGGCCGCGGTCACCGAAGCCAACGACTCCGATAGCCTATTAGCTTTACAGGATCGGTTCAAACGTTCCCACGACATTTTCCGGATTGCGGCCGAAACGTTTCGGGTCAGCGAGCTAGCCCGGCGCAATCCCGTGCTCGCCGACAACGTGGCCAATATCGAACAGCGATTGGTCGCGTTCGGCGAAGGCGGGCGCAGCGTGTTCGTGGTGCGCCAAAATATCCTGAACTTGAGCGGCCAGATACAGCGATGGTTGGCGGACAGCCGCCGCATCGCCAAGGCGGTGACCGATCAAATCGACGGGTTGGTGGGCCGCGTCCAAACCGATGCCGAGACGCTGCAAACGGCGTTGGTGGCCAGCCAGAAAGCGCGAAGTTGGGCGCTGATGTGGGTCTGCGGCGGGGGGCTGCTGTTGGCCGGCCTAATCGCTTGTTGGACGGGGAGGGTTCTCGACCGTCACGAACGCGAGCTGCGTGCCGCCAAGGAAATTGCCGATCAGACCAGCCGTGCCAAGTCGGAATTCTTGGCGAACATGAGCCACGAGATTCGGACGCCGATGAACGGCGTGCTAGGTATGCTCGAACTTTTGGATAGAACCGAGATAGACGCCAAACAACGGCGTTATCTGCATACCGCCCAAAGTTCGGCCAAGAATCTGCTAACGATCATCAACGATATTCTGGATGTCTCCAAGTTGGAAGCGGGACGGTTGAACCTGGAACAGATCGAGTTCGACCTGCGCCAACACGTCGAAGATGCAGTGGGACTTTTCGCCGACGGAGCTCATCGCAAAGGGTTGGAATTGGTGTGCGCGGTGGCGGATCGGGTGCCCCAGCGCCTGCTTGGCGATCCGACGCGACTGCATCAGATATTGGTCAACTTATTGGGTAACGCCATCAAATTCACCGAGCAGGGCGAGGTCGTGCTGCGCGTGGAACCTGTCGAGGAGGACCGGCTGCGCTTCGTAGTGCGAGATACCGGCATCGGCATGACAGAATCGCAACAGACCCGGATCTTCGATGCATTCGTTCAGGCCGACGGTAGCACCACGCGCAAGTATGGTGGCACGGGTTTGGGGCTGACGATTTCCAAGCGGCTGGTCGTGTTGATGGGAGGAACGCTGACGGTGCAAAGCGTTCCCGATCGAGGCTCGGAGTTTTCGTTCGTCCTCCGGCTAAAAGCCGTCCCGGTTCCGCCATCCGAGATAGTGCCGCCACCTTGGGCGGGCCAGCGGATTTTGGTGGTGGACGACAGCGCTGCCAGCCGCCAAGCGTTGACGGAGTTACTGCAAGCGTGGGGTATCGAGCCGACGGCGGTGGAGAATGGAACCGACGCTTTGCAGGCGTTGCGGTGCGCGCTGGCGGCCGGTCAGCCGTATCGGCTGGCACTGCTGGATCGGCATATGCCAGCGATGGATGGATTGGCGCTGGCGCACGCCATCCACGCCGACCGGACCTTGAAGGCTGTGCGTCTGGTCATGCTGGGCGCGGAACCATCCTCGGCAGACCGGATGGCGGTCGATGCGTGGCTGAACAAGCCGATACGCAGCTTGGAATTGTGTGGAATTTTGGCTTGGATGGCGGGCGTCGATCAACCGGAACCCTCAACGGCAAAATCGCCAGGCAGTGCGGAAAAAGAATTGCCGCTCAAAGGTAAGCGAGTTCTGCTGGTAGAAGATAATCTAGTGAACCGGTTGGTATGCCGGGAAATGTTGGTGCGGTTGGGGGTGGTCGTGGAAGTCGCGGGCAACGGCCGGGAAGCGCTGCGAGTTCTGGAAGACAAGGGCTTCGATTTGGCGCTCATGGATTGCCAGATGCCGGNNGATGCCGGAAATGGACGGTTACGAAGCGACTCGGGCGATCCGGGAACGCGAGCGGGCGGAGCGGCAGGTGCGGTTGCCGATTGTGGCCCTGACGGCGCACGCGATGCCTGGCGACCGGGAGAAATGCCTGGAAACGGGAATGGATGATTACCTGATGAAGCCTTTTCAATATAGGGAGTTGAAGGCTTTGCTGGGCCGTTGGCTATGAGCCGGACGATCGAATCGAAGGCAGTCCGAAAAGATCGGAAAGCAACGAATCGTAGGAGTTGGAAGTTGGCGGGAGCATTGTTTTTCGAACATTTTCTGGGGGGCGGTTCATGGGTGGTTCGGCAGCCAAAAAACGTCAAGCGCTAGCAGCAGCGGAACCGTTCACCGTCCGCATCGAGGATTTGACCCACGAAGGCTACGGTGTGGCGCGACGAGACGGTAAAGCCGTGTTCGTCGAAGGGGGGTTGCCGGGCGAAGAGGTCCGCTGTCTTTACACCGCTCGTCGAAGCCGCCGCGACGAAGCGCGGATCGTCGAGATCCTCGATCCCTCGCCGGAGCGGGTCGAGCCCCGTTGCGCCCATTTTGGCGTCTGCGGTGGTTGCGTGTTGCAGCATCTCGAACCGGCCGGCCAACTGGCCGTCAAGCAACGCTGGTTGTTGGACAGTCTGACCCACATCGGCAAGATTCGGCCGGAGCAGGTGCTGGAGCCGATGACCGGACCCTTATGGGGCTATCGACGCCGAGCGCGGCTTGGGGTCAAGTGGGTCGCGAAAAAGGGGCGGGTGCTGGTGGGTTTTCGCGAACGGCGCGGTGCCTACATCGCCGACCTGCACCGTTGCGAAGTGCTGGACGAGCGGGTCGGTGGTTTGCTGGAGGAACTGGCGCGCTTGGTCGAGTCGCTGTCGATTCGTGACCGATTGCCCCAGATCGAGGTTGCCGGCGGCGATGCGGTGATGAGTCTGAGCTTTCGGATGCTGGCACCGCCCAGCGAAGCGGATTTGGCGCTGCTGCGAGCGTTCGGCGAACGGCACCGTTTTGTGTTGTACCTCCAACCGGGCGGGCCGGATAGCGTGCAGGCGCTCTTCCCGGGCCCTTCCTCTCCGGCCTCCATTCCGCCGGGACAGAGGGAAGAATTGAGCTACCGGCTGCCAGCTTTCGACCTGAATTTGGAATTTCGGCCCTATCACTTCGTCCAGGTCAACGCAGCTATCAACCGGCAACTGGTCGAACGCGCTTGCGAGTTGCTGGAAATCGGGCCGGGCGATCAGGTGCTGGATTTGTTCTGCGGGCTGGGCAATTTCACCTTGGCGCTGGCGCGACGGGCGCGGGAAGTCGTCGGGGTGGAGGGCGATTCGAGTCTGGTGGAGTGGGCGCGGCGCAATGCGGCGCACAACGACATCGAAAATACCGTTTTTCACGCCGCCGACCTGACGGGCGACCTGGCGGGCCAACCCTGGTTACAAGGGGGCTACGACAAGATTTTGCTCGATCCGCCCCGTTCCGGCGCGCTAGAAATGATGCCGCGCATAGCCGCGCTGGAGGCGAAGCGAATGGTGTATGTTTCCTGTCACCCCGCAACGCTGGCGCGCGATATCGGCGAACTGGTGCATCGTTTCGGCTACCGGCTGGCCGCGGCTGGCGTCCTGGATATGTTTCCGCATACCGCGCACGTCGAGTCGATGGTGCTGCTGATCCGCGAGTGATTGTTATCAGATTGGAAGGTGGTGCGACATCCCATCATGATTTTTCTGTGGCTGCGATTGCAAGCTATGAACAACTTAACTTTGCGATACGAATTTTTATCGTCTTGGGCCATCGCCAAACCCTCGTGTTCGGCGAGGCGATTTGGCCCTTGCTTCCCGCGCTATGTAAACGAACAACCGCGACAAATCGTCTGTCGCCACGCTGGCCGCGAAAAAGCTATGCGCGATGAAGAGAATGGCGAGGTCAGGCTGCGAGAGCTATACTAGATCGATCTATTTTTGTGACAAAATGGTTTTTTCACAATCACAGCATTTGTTCGTAATCATTCTCGGCATCCATGCTTTTTCCCCCGAAACTGTTCTTTAGAAAACTTGTTAATGGCTCGTCGAGCGTGACAATTCCATTCGTTATACTGCTCGGTACATTGCCTGGCGCGAGAATGGCGACCGCTCAAGATACGGCTCCCGATCTGACCCACCTTAGCATCGAGGAATTGATGAACGTCGAGATTTTCTCGGTGGCGAGGAAAACCCAAAAGCTGTTCGATACGCCGGCGGCGGCATTCGTGATTACCCGGGAAGATATCGATCACTCTGGCGCGACCAGCATTCCGGACTTGTTGCGGATGGTGCCGGGCGTGGCAGTGGCTCAGTACTCCGTAAATTAAGTTT
>DEHU01000136.1 GCA_002352125.1 Competibacteraceae bacterium UBA2792
CCATTCCTTCGCCACCGCCAAGATCATCTGGGAAAACCTCAAGCGCGCCGCGCCCGATCCGGCCGCGATCATGAACCACCCGGCCCGTCACGCGCTGGTGGAGCTGGTCAATCTCCACGACGAAGGACTGGAGTTCGAGGCGATCCATCGGATTGCGTTCGGCGTCGATGCGGATCGTTTGCTAGCCGCGTTGGGCGATTTCCTCGCCGGGCAGGAATCGACCCTAACGGTTCTGGATCGTCCTTCGTGGGCGGAAGCGCTGAGCGAGTGGCGGACGAGGCAGCGGCCAGACTGCCACGTCGTCGCTTTCGTCGCCCGGGATCGCTGCGGCGTGCTGGTCGTCGAGCGGCCGCGCCTGACCCTGCCGGTCGCCACGCTACAAGCTTTTTTGGATCGGTATCTCCCCGACCAGCCTGGCGCACGGCTCGACTACATCCACGGCGAGGATGCGCTCGAACGATTGAGCCGGCAGCCGGGCAACATGGGGTTTTATCTGCCGGCACTGGACAAGAGCGATTTCTTCCGTACCGTCATCCGCGACGGCGCCCTGCCGCGCAAGACCTTCTCGATGGGCGAAGCCGACGAGAAGCGGTTTTATCTGGAATGCCGGCGGATCGCGCCTTGACGCCAACCGGCCCGGAAATTCAGTGGGAATGGGCCGATGCGGCATGATCGAAAGCGTGTGTTTCGGCATCGAGCTGCTCCACCTTCCTCACGAACGGATCGCCGTGCCGATCACCTAGATCGGCCGCGTCGATGACAAGATAGCTGGCCAGCGCGGCGTCATCGACGAAAGGCCATGACGGCGGCGGTGCGGCGTGCAGCGATTTGAGGGTTAGCGAGAACGATTTACCATCCGATTCGTGGATGATTCGTGCCGGAAGCGCGACTTGGTCCAACCACCAAATTTCGATGCTCTGACCCTTGCGGGTATCCTTGTATATCGTCGCTATGCCGTGCGGAATCTTGACGGTTCCAAGGCGCTTGAATTGCTGGGCGAGGGTGAGCGGATCGATGATGGAGCCGAGTGCGGTCCACGGAGCGGTTGCACCCATAGCGCGTAAATCGCCCGTCGTGTACTCGACCACGCGGCGGTCGGGATGGAAAATGCGCTTGAGGGTAAGATCGCCGCGCTCGTCGCGAATCCAGATTTCGGCGATGCCGCCGTTGGGCCGGATGGTCTCGATACGGTTGGCTTGGCGCAGAAAATACCAGTCGGTTTTATCGGAACCGCGCTTGCCGCCGATCTGTGTGCTGGCCTCAAAATGGGCTGCGACGGACGCGGTGGCGATTGTTTCACCGGGCGGTTGCGACGCCGGGCTATTTTCCGGACGAGCGTTGGCATAAGGAGCAAAGGCGAGGCTGAGAAGAACCGCCGCAACGAAGCTGTGCATGGCATTCACCTTCCAAAAAACGAGATAAGCGAGGCGTTGGGTTGCGCCTCGCCCGCATGATCGAAGAGCGAAGACGTTTTAGAAGCCGAACGCTTCCCGCATGACGTGATAGATCCAATTCTGCTCCATCACGCCGCGTACCAGATAAGCTTTAGGGCCGCTCGCAAAGATTGCGACATCCTCGCCCGCATGAGTTTCCGAGCCGAGCGGAACGGTGGCCTCCGGCATAAAGCTCTCGGCGGTCGTATCGATGTCCGCGAGATCGGGGCGTTTTGCGCCATTGTCGTACCTCGCTGGGATATGGGGATTTTTCTTGATGCCTTCCGCTTGCAGAACTGCGCCTTTGCTGTCGTAAGAAACACCGGTGTAACCGGGTCCATTCGCGTAGCCGAGCGTCGTGTACGGCAGCCCGAGCAAATCTTTCGCCAAGCCGGCCGGATCGCCGTCCTGGTCCGGCACCTCGGCAACCTTGCCGAGAATCGGGTTACCGCGATGGGGGTAGCCGGCGATGGTGAAGACGTGGCTATGATCGGCCGTGACGATGATGAGCGTGTCCTTGGGATCGGTCATCTCGTAGGCTTTTCTGATGGCGTTGGCGTACTCGATGGTGTCGGTCAGGGCGCGATACGGATTGCCCGCATGGTGGGCGTGGTCGATGCGGCCGCTTTCGACGTGCAAATAAAATCCTCGCCGGTTTTTCGAGAGCAGCTCGATGGCTTTCTCGGTCATTTCGGTGAGCGAAGGTTCGCCGCCTTTGTCCTTGGTGCGGTCGGCTTCGTATTCCATGTGCGAGCGCTCGAACAAGCCGAGCAAATGAGTGGTCGAGCCGGGATCGGCTGCGTCGAAGCCGGCCTTGTCATAGACGAATTTGGCGTTGGCGCCGCGCGTTGTCATCCATTCCGCCGTTAAGTCCCGGCCGTCTTTGCGGCGGCCCTTATTGGTGCCGCCGTCTTCGGGATCGATCGTGGTATCGGGCAAGAAATAAGAGCGGCCACCGCCCATGGCGACTTTCAGGCTGTCCTTAACCGCTGGCGGCAGCTCGATTAACTGGCGCGCGATGTCTTTTACCGTACAGGAATCTACGGCGAGCCCCTTGGCCGTCTCGTGATTGCGGATTTCGTTGTCGCTTTCCCAGTCGCGCACGGCCGTGTGGGCGTAGTTGGCGGCGGGCGTGGCGTGAGTGAGGCGGGCCGTGGTCACGATTCCGGTATATTTCCCCGCCGCTGCGGCTTCTTCGAGAATCGTCGGCAACGCTTTGGCGGCGATCTGGCTCGAATCACACTCGTAGCGTTGCGTGGTGTGATCGACGGACAACATGCCTTCGCGCGCTTTGTAACCCGTGACCATGGCGGTCATCGTGGGTGCCGAGTCGGGTGTCTGCTGGTCCCAAGAGTAGGTCTTCGATAGCGCGACGTAAGGTAAGGTTTCGAAAAATAGCGAATTTTCTTCGCCAGGTTTACCTCTCATCTGACCTTCGAAAATGCGTGCGGCCGTCACCGTCGAGATGCCCATACCGTCACCGACAAACAGGATCACATTTTTCGCGCGACGAATGACGGGAGCGATTTTTTCGCTTTGCCGGATGAATGCCTGGCCGGTTTGCCACCAGTCATCGACGGATTCGGGACCTTGGACCACAGGTTGCTGGGCATGGGCGGCAGCGAGCCATGCACCGGTTAGCGCTAAGGCGACGCCGGCAGACAACATCTCAAGAGAGAATGGTTTTTTCATGGAGCGATTCTCGTTCGCGAGGAGTGGGGGGTGCGGTTCGCATGGTGGCTACCGCAGAAGGCCATACTGGTTCCATCGAACGCAAAAGAATAAGGACTGAGTGTTTCAGTTGTGCGTAAAGGACTCGCTAAGGCTAATCGAACGATAATCTTTCTAGATAAATGCCTCATAAATTAAAGCATTATACTTGTTGGGTAAATCTACGCCTGAAGCGGCCTTTTGGATAAGCTTCACGGTAAATTCAACCGCTATTTTCAAATCGAAGAGAATCTCATGTCCAAGGCTCCAGATCTTAGACTGGTGCGCAACATCGGTATCGCCGCACACGTAGACGCTGGCAAAACTACCCTGACCGAGCGGATGCTGTANNCCCGGCCACGTCGATTTCACCATCGAGGTCGAACGGTCGATGCGGGTGTTGGACGGTTGCGTGATCGTGCTGGATGGCGTGCGCGGGGTGGAGCCGCAGACCGAAACCGTCTGGCGGCAGCGCACCCGGTTCCGGTTGCCGGCGCTATTTTTCGTCAACAAACTGGATCGGCCCGGCGCCGATTTCGAGCGTGCCCTGGCGACCGTGCGCGAGCGGCTCGCCGTCGAGCCGGTGGCGGTGACGGTGCCGCTGTCGGATTACGACGGCACGGTCGTTCACTTGATCGACAAGACCCGGTTGCGCTTCGGTGGCGAGCGGGGCGAACAGGTCGATGTTGCGCCCTGCGACGAGGCGACCTGGGAGAAGATGCGCTCCTGGCGAGAAAGCCTGTTGCTGGCGGCGGCGGAAATGGACGATGCCTTGGCCGAGCAAGTGCTGGCGGAAGAAGAGCCCGAACCGGAAGCCGTCTGGACGGCCTTGCGCCAATCTACGCTGGCGGGGAAATGCTGCCCGTGTTTCGCTGGCAGCGCCTTGCGCAATCAGGGGGTGCAGCCGCTGTTGGACGGCGTCGTGAAGTTGCTGCCGTCCCCGACCGAACGGCCGCCCAGCCTAGGGCATCGGCCCGACGGCGGCGAGGAGCGGGTGGCGATGGAAGCGGGCGGGCCGCTCGCGGCGCTAGTGTTCAAGGTGCAGATGTGGGAGGGTCGCCGCCACGTTTTCGCCCGGTTGTATCGGGGGACGTTGAAGCCCGGCGACGAGGTCGCGATGCCGGGTCCGAACGGAACCTTGCGGCAGGAGCGGGTAGCGCGGTTGTTCGANNTTCGAGGTGGACGCCAACCACAAGAGTCGGCTGGACGAGGCCACCGCCGGCCAGATCGTGCTGCTGGCCGGTCTGCGTTGGGCGACGACTGGCGACACGCTATGCGCGCCAGCGCACCCGCTATGGTTAGAACGGATCGAAACCCGTGAGCCCGTGCTGGGATTGGCCATCGAACCGCAATCCAGCTCCGACGAGGAAAAGCTGTTGGAGGCGCTGGACAAGTTGCAGCAGGAAGACCCGACGCTGCGGGTGGAAGAAGATCGGGAAACCGGTCAGCGAGTGCTGCGGGGAATGGGCGAGTTGCACTTGCAAATCGCGGGCGAGCGGCTGCGGCGGGAATTCAACGTCAACATCCGGGTCGGCAATCCCGACGTGGTGTTGCGCGAAACCATCGCCCAAGCCGCCGAGGCCGAGAGCCTGTTCCATCGCCAGATCGAACAGCCGGACGGCAAAAAACTGGAAATGAAAGCCTGGGCGCGGGTGTCGGTGGAACCGTTGCCGCGAGGAGCGGGCATCACCGTGATCGCCGCGCCGCACGTCAAGCCCGAAGGCGTGGAACTGAATCCGGCCCAGCGGGATGCGGTGGCGGGTGGCGCCGAGGATGTGCTGGCCAGCGGTCCTGCAACCGGCGCGCCCTTGCAGGATTTGGCGGTNNATCATGACGACCGAGGTGGTGGTGCCGGAAAGCGATGTCGGCACCGTCATGGGCGATTTGCAGGCACGGCGAGCCGTGATCCGGGATACGACGACGCTGGGCGAGATGACCATCGTTCACTGCGATTGCGCGCTGGAT
>DEHU01000034.1 GCA_002352125.1 Competibacteraceae bacterium UBA2792
AGGGTGGTGACCAGCAGCACGGTGGGAAACACCGAGAAATCCAGCGGCCGCTCGCTGTAGACGGTGGCCAGCAACACCACCAGCGACAGGGCGATATTGAAGGTAAAGAAGACATCCAGCGCAAACGGCGGCAGCGGCACGACCACCATCATCAGGATGACGATCAGGAGAAGCGGCGCGCCCAAGCCGGACCGGGCCATGCTGTTGAGAGTGGCGGTCAGGTTCATGCAGAGGCTCCTACTCGGTACGCAATTCGGAAGGCACCGGTACTTCGCTCATGGCGATCGGATCGCCGGTCAGCTCGCCATCCCGGCGCAGGCGATAAACGTAGGCAAGCACCTGAGCGACCGCTTGGTATAGACTGGCCGGAATCGGTTTGTCGAGCGCGCCGTTGAAGTACAGGGCGCGAGCCAGCAGCGGCGATTCCACTCGCGGTATCCGATGCCGGGCCGCCAGCTCGCGGATACGCAGCGCCACCATTTCGACGCCCAAGGCGACGATGACCGGCGCTTTCATCGTGTCCGGGCGGTATTGCAGAGCTACGGCATAATGGTTTGGGTTGGTGACGATCACGTCGGCGGTGGGCACTTTTTCCATCATCCGGCGGCGCGCGAATTCCTGCTGCAAGCGGCGGATGCGGCCCTTGACTTCGGGTTTGCCCTCGGTGTCTTTCGCTTCGTCGCGCACTTCCTGTTTGGTCATGCGCAGGTTGCGGAAGTACGTAAACAGTTGAAAGGGCACGTCCACGCCGGCGATCAACAGCATCGGCAAGGTCAAGACCAGAAAGGTCCAGCCTAGAGTGCGGGCTGCGTGGACCAGCGCCGGCAGCAGCGGCTCGCGGCCCAAGTGCAATAATTCCGCTTCGCCCTGCCACAGCAGGACGACCGCCGCGCCGCCAACGACCAGGAACTTGATGAGAGCCTTGGTCAGTTCCATCAGCGCTTGCCAGGAAAACAAGCGGCCGACGCCTTTCAAAACGTTGAGATGTTCCCACCTGAGCTTCAAGCTGAAAGTCCAGCCGCCAAGCGCCAGTGGAGCGATCAGAGCGACGACCAGCATCAGACCGAGGAACGGCGCCAATAGCAGCAGCAGGTCGGTGAAGGCTTGTCCCAGTGCAGCAGGAATTTGGCTGGCATTCACGATTTTCTTCGGGTCGAGCGTCAGGCCGGCACGCATTTGCGCGGCCAAGCCTTCGAGCAAGGCAGGCCCCAGGACCAGCAATCCGGTAGCGCCGGCCAACAGCATCGCCAGCGTGACCAGCTCGCGCGAACGGACGACTTGCCCTTGCTTGGCGGCGTCCTGCATGCGGCGGGGCGTCGCCTGTTCGGTGCGTTCCTGGCCATCGTCGTGTCCGGCCATCAGCCGTTTCCTCCCATCAGTTGGCCGATGCTCCGAAACGCGTCGGCGAACAGGCCGTCCAGTTGATACAACAGGGTGGGCAGGTTGTAGAGCACGATCAATAATCCGATCACCAGGGTGATCGGAAATCCGACCGCGAAAATGTTCAGTTGCGGCGCGGCGCGGGTCATGACGCCGAAAGCGAGATTGACCATCAGCAGCGAGACGATGGCCGGCAGAGAAATGAGAACTGCCCCGGCGAAGGTGCGGCTGGTCCAGTTGACCAGCATCCAAAGCAAATCCCGATCCGCGCCGGTCGCCGCCACCGGCAGGGCGGCGAAACTGTCCACCAACAACCGGATCAGCAGGAGATGGCCGTTCAGGCCCAAGAAAACCAAGGTGCCGAGCAGGGTGTAAAACTGGCTCAACAGCGGGCTCTGAGCGCCGCTTTGCGGGTCCACCAGGCTGGCGAAGCCCANNCTCAGGCCGATCAACACCTGCTGAAACACCAGCAACAGGCCAGTCGGACCGAGCGGATCGACGGCCGGCGCCGGCGGCACGAACGGCAGGATTGCCCAGGTCAGCGCCAACGCCACCATCAGCCGAACCCGGCGAGGCAAGACCCGCGAACCGAACACGGGCGCCACGCTGACCAAGGCAGCGACCCGGGTCAACGGCCAAAGAAAAGTCCCGACCCAGGCGGCGATTTCGACGCTGCTGAATTGCATGGCTTTCAGCCGATCAGGCTCGGGATATCCTTGAATAAACTCCGGGTGAAATCGATGAGCAGTTCGAGCATCCACGGCCCAGCCAAGAGCAAAACCGCCATCAACACCAATAGCTTGGGGACGAAACTGAGCGTCATTTCGTTGATTTGGGTGGCGGCTTGGAACAGGCTCACCAGGACGCCGATCACCAGAGCGGCCAGCAATAGCGGTGCCGATACCAGAATGGCCAGTTCCATGGCTCGCTGGCCGAGCGTGATGATCGTTTCCGGCGTCATGGCAGTCTCTCCGGGAATCAGGGGATATAGAAGCTGGAAGCCAGCGTGTTCATGAGCAGGCCCCAGCCGTCCACCAGCACGAACAGCATGAGCTTGAGCGGAAAGGAAATCATCATCGGCGACAGCATCATCATGCCCATCGCCATCAGCACGCTGGCCACCACCAAGTCGATGACCAGGAACGGAATGAACAGCATGAAGCTGATTTGGAAGGCCGTTTTGAGTTCGCTGGTGATGTAGGCCGGCACCAGTAACGAGAACGGCACTTTGTCGGCCGATTCCAGCGAGTCCCGGCCGGACAGGTGAGTGAACAGAGCCAGATCGTTTTCCCGGGTCTGGGCAAGCATGAAGGCTTGCAGCGGTTGTTGGCCTTCCTGCAAAGCTTGTTGAAAGGTGATGGCGTCGTTCAGATAAGGAACGATCGCCCGGTCGTTGATGCGCTCGAACACGGGCGTCATGATGAAGAAGGTCAGAAACAGCGCCAGACCGATCAGAATTTGGTTGGACGGGGTTTGCATGGTGCCCATCGCCTGCCGCAGCAAGGCCAGCACGATGATGATGCGAGTAAAAGAGGTCATCATCAACAGCGCCGACGGCAGTAGGGTCAGCGCCGTCATCAGCGCCAGGATTTGCAGGCTCAACGACCAAGTTTCGCCGCCACCCGCCGCCGGGACGACGGTCACCGCCGGCAAGCCCATCGGCGCGGCCAACGCCGCCGTTGGCGCGCCGATCAGCAGCAGGATCAGCAGCGCGCCCAGTTGCCGGCCGAACAAAACAGCGGGATGGCATTCAGGATTTTGAGGCGACATGGGACGATTCCGGTGTTTGCGACAGCGACGCGATCTCGAAGGGAACCGTTTCGGCCGGCCGCGAAGTCACCGGAGCAAAAACGTGCAGAGTTTGGATTTGGCTGGGAGTGATCCCGAGCAGCAAGCGGGCTTCGTCCACCTCGATCAGCAACAGGCGTTCCCGGCTGCCCAGCGGCAGGCCGCCGATCACCCGGATCGCTCCGCCACGGGGCAGCGCATAACGGCGCAGGAACCAGCTCAGGCCGATCGCCAGGACCAGAACGACGGCGAGTCCCAGCGTCAGTTGCGCCAGCATGCCGCCGCCGGGCAGGGGCGGTACGGCGGATGCGGCGGACTCGGCGCGGCCCGGTTCGTTGCCGGCCGCCAACGCCAGCCCCGGCAGCGCCAGCAGCGCCGCCCACGTTGCGCGCAGGCCGCTCATCGCAGCCGACGGATCCGTTCTTCGGGGCTGACGATATCGGTGATTCGCACGCCGAACCGCTCGTTGACCACCACGACCTCGCCGCGAGCGACCAGACAACCGTTCACCAGGATGTCGAGCGGATCGCCGCCGGGCCGGTCCAGCTTGACCACCGAGCCTTGGGTNNTCCATCACCATGTCCAGATTTTGCTCGGTCTTGATACCGCGCGGTTCCGCGCTATCGCCGAGAGCGGTTTGCTCTTGATCCAAAGTGTCGGCTTGAGAACTCATGGTCTGGTGATCTCTCGAATGCGGTACAAGGTTTCGGCAGGATACCGGAGAACGGTGAGGTCAGGATTTGGCCGCGAACGGCGAAAAATCGTTTAGTGGTGCCGGGCTTTCTATCCAATCGCCAGGCGCACCGAGCGGTTGCTCGACCTTGAGCGCGCGCCACCCCTGCGCGATGCCGTAATGGCCGTTGCAAATCGGTACGTTCTCGACCCGCAAGACGGCTTTGGAGGGGATGTCGACCGGAATGACGTCGCCGATTTTGAGCGCCAGCAATTCGTTGAGCGTGAGCTCGAATCCGGCCAGATGGCAGCTCGCTTCGACTTGGCTCTCCCGAATGCCTTCGCGCAGCCGTTCGGTGAGCCGCTCGCTGGGGTTGGGGTGTTCCTTGCAAAGGCTGTTCAGCAACGTTTCCCGAATCGGCTCCAAGATCGAGTAAGGCAGCGCCAAATGCAGGGTGCCGGCGATGTTGTCGCGGCTGANNCTGCTGACGGTCAGCGGTTCGTTCGGGTTGAGCGAGGTGATGAATTGCGGTTTGTTCTCGGAGTCGAGATGTTTGCATTTCAGTTTGGCGTAGGGCTCCCACGCTTCTTCCAGGCAACCGAAAGACAACTGGAGCAGGCGCTGGATGAAGCGGGTTTCGGTGGTGGTGAAATCCCTG
>DEHU01000307.1 GCA_002352125.1 Competibacteraceae bacterium UBA2792
AAAATTATGGGTAATCGGATGCGTTAAAGGGACGCCAGCTAAAGCTGCTCGTCGTATTTCTTCGAGTACAGCGCTTTAGCTTGGCCAATCCAATCCTCGCGACGAATCCGACCGCCGAAATGGATCACTTCCGACTCCAGGTGATCGATATCGGAATCGGTTAGCGCGGCGAGCTGCCGATAGCTACAAATGCCGGCAGCATTCAGCTTGCTCTCCAGCACCGGCCCGATTCCGACGATCAGTTTCAGGTCGTCTTGTTTCCCTGGTCGAGTGGTGGTTGTGCTTGGCGCTCGCTGATCGATAGCCAGCGTCTTGAGTAGATCGTCAAGTTTTTCCAGGCGGCTGGCGATACTCTGCAAATCGTCGCGGGTCGGTACGCCCAGCCGTTTCAGGGCACGCGACACGCGTTCTTCGAATAATTGTTCCAAATTATCCAGCGCACCGGCCGCTCTGGTTCTGGCGCCGGCGACCATGCCGCGAACCTCCTCTACTCGCTCGCTCACCTCACCCGCTTTTTCTTCAGCCAACTTCAAAGTCTGGTCTCGGATCTTTTCGCTTTCTTTGATGAGGGAATCTACCAATTTGCTGGTTTCTTTTTGTGCCTTGCCCACCACGGTTTTGATTTGCTCGGCCATGGATTCGGAGATTTTCAGTTCGGTCTGGTCGCTCATATCGCACTCCTCGGATTTCGTCCAGATGCTGGCGTACCTTTCGATAAACTTTAGCAATCCGCTCTAGTGCAAACACCCTAAACCAGCGTACACCCACATCATGCTCCGCGACCGCCTACGAATCGAACGTCCCGCCTCTAGCTTGCTGTTTATGATAAAGTAGTTTGCAAATTTTCCGATTCCACCAAGCCAACGTGGTTCACTGGGTTAAATCCTATCCAAAACCACCTCGATCATCCCATGATCCTAAGCCGTTTCCTCAAGCCCAAGTGGCAACATGCCGACCCCGAGACCCGCAAACAGGCCTTGCAGGAACTGAGCAATAACGACCCGTCGCTCCTCGAGCTAGCTCAGCGAGACCCCGACCCGGCCGTTCGCCGCGCCGCGCTGGAACGCTTGGTCGATTTTGACCTGCTGCAAGGCATAGCCAACTCGGACGCCGATGCCAGTATTCGAGTCGCCGCTCAGAATCGCCAGTGGTCCTTGCTAACCGGCAAAGTTACCGATAGTCCTTCGTTGGCCTATCGACTCGAACGATTGCGCCATAGCCAAGACATCGAGCTGGTGGAATTCTTGCTCCACCAAGCGGTTGAGCCGGAGTTGCGGCTGGCCGCGCTGGAACGAATCGAATCGGAAGCATCGCTGGCTAAAATCGCAGTACAAGACCCGCACCAAGAACTGCGACTAGCCGCGCTGGAACGGATCAGCGATCCCGAACTACTCGATCAGATTTCTCGCCAGAGCCGCAATCGGGATAAACGGCTACACCGCCGAGCCCGGGAGCGGCTAGATGCCTTGATCGATGCACGTTCGCGCATCGATCGCGTCGAACAGTTGTGCACCGAAATGGAACAATTGCCTTGGGACGGCGAAAGCGGCCCCAATGCTGGCCGATTTCCCAAGCTGGAACAGGAATGGCGCGATCAGGAAGCGGTCATCCCATCTGAACTACGAGAACGCTACGCCCAAGCGCGCGACCGGTTTCTGGCCGAGCGGCAAGCCAGCGCCAATCGCCGGGCTCAGCGGCTGGCACTGGTTTCTTCGCTGGAGGCGCTACTGGAGCGGCTATGCCAAGAAAACGAACCGAGCGTCGAACTTGCGGCAGCCATCCAATACGCCACCCATGATACGCCGGCCGCCTGGAGCCAGCTCGGTCCAACCCAAGATGCCGAGAGCCGACGACTGGATTTGCGATTCCAGCAACTAAGCCACGATATTCGCGAAAGAGAGCGTACCCTGCACCGCAATCACGTTCGCGCCGAGCGCCTGCGCGACGTGTTACGACAGGCCGCAGCCCTGCTCGAACAACCCAGCGAGGTACGCAACATCGACCTCAAGCAACTGCGACAACGCTGGGAAGGGCTGGAACACCCCGAATCTCGCCAATTAGCCAGCGACCTGCAAAACCATCTCGACGGATTGTTCGATAAGTTGCGCGCTCGCCTGCAACGGCAAGTCCAGCAACGCGACCAGGAATGGCAGGATATCCAAGAACTGATCCAGCAACTCGAAACGGTGCTCGAAGAGGGCGAACTTCAGCAAGCTACCCATTTGCAAGAACAAGTTCGCCACCGGCTGAAACACAACATCGGGTTGACCCGCGCGCAAATGGCGATGACCGAGGAACGCATCCAACATTGCGCTGGCCGCATCGGCGAACTGCGCGATTGGCGCCGCTGGGGCACCCACCAAGCCCGCGAACAGCTCTGTGTTACCGCCGAAAGCCTGGTCGGCCTAGAGGCTGATCCTGCCGATATCGCCCAACGCATCCAGCAAACCCGCGAAGCTTGGAAAGCTCTAGATCACCACGAAGGCGCCGCGCCCAAGGCGCTATGGAAACGCTTTAACGAGGCTTGCGAACGCGCTTATGCACCCTGTCAGGTTTATTTTGAAGCCCAAAATCGCGAGCGCCAGCAAAACCTTGAAAAGAAACAAGCGCTCTGTGACCAACTGGAACAGTTCGAAACCACCACTGACTGGCAAAAAGTGGACTGGCGCGAGGCGGATCGATTACGCCGTCGCACCCAAGAACAATGGTATAAGCTCGGGCCGGTCAACCGTACTGATCGCAAAAACCTGGATCGCCGCTTTCAGCAGATCTTGCGGCGTCTGGACTCACGTCTCGGCACCGAACGAGACCGTGAGATACAGCGGCGCCAGCAACTCATCCATCGCATCCAATCCATCATCGAAAGCTCCGACCTGCGCGCCGCTATCGAAACCGCCAAGCGCGCCCAAGCCGAATGGCATCCGACCGTACAGGCCTCCCCCCGACAGGAACAGGCGCTGTGGAAGGAATTTCGCGCTGCTTGCGATACGGTGTTCGCGCGGCACCAGCTCGAACGGCAAGCCGCTGACACCGAACGGCAAACCAACCTGTCGCGCCGACTGGAACTGTGCGCGGAAGTCGAGTCCCTGGCTAGCATCGACCACGAACAACTGACGCAAGCGCGGGCCCGGCTGCAGGCCGCACAGCACGAGTGGGATACTATCGGCCCCGTTCCCAAAGGCGAACAGCGCACTCTGGAACAGCGTTTCGAGATGGCCATCCGACAATTCTCCCGGCACGAGCGTTTTTTACGCCGGACCAGCAGTCGAGAGACATTCAAGCACCTGCACGAACGATCTCGGCTCTGCGCACAACTGGAGGGGTTGCTCGCTACCGTGCCGGCGGATACCAGCCTGCTCGATCACGCTCGGCAAACCTGGGAAACTTTGCCGGCGCTGCCTGCTGCGGTGATGGAGCCGATCCAACAGCGGTTCGACACTATTATCCGCTCCTTGGTCGATGCTCCAGAGCAGGCTCGAAGCTTGCGGAGTAAACTGGAACAAAATCTGGACAACAAACGGATTTGGTGCATCTGCATGGAAATCGCTGCCAGCGTGGAATCGCCACCCGAGTGCGCCCAGCAGCGGATGGAGTATCAAGTAGCCCGCCTGTCGGCTTCGCTTGCCGGCAACAGCACCGCCAAAACTGATGCGCTCTACGATCCCCGCCTGCTGCAAGAGCAATGGTGTTTAGCTGGAGCCTTGCCAGCCGAGGCGGAAGCCGAATTGGATGCTCGCTTCCTGCGCGCTTTACAGGCCTGGTGGCAACAGGAGGATGCCTGAAACCGTCTAACGGCAACGCCAGCTTGATATGAAATCCGGCGACCTGCTGTTGGCCTTGCTGGCTAACACCGCTTGGGCATTCAACTTTATTGCCGGCAAAGCCGGTGTCACCCATTTTCAGCCTTTCCTGTTCACCAGTCTGCGCTTCGCTGTTTTGCTGCTGGTACTCGTACCGTTTCTGCGTTGGATGCCGGGACGGATGCGCGGCGTGTTGGGAATCGCATCGGTGCAGGGCATACTGCATTTCAGCTTGATATTCGCTGGCCTGAAAGCCAGCGGCGATATCGCTTCGATCGCTATCGCCAGCCAGTTGTACGTACCTTTCTCGGCCTTGCTGGCGACCATCGTGCTGGGCGAAACCTGGAGCCGAAATCGACTATTCGGTATTGCCTCGGCGTTCGGCGGCGTGCTGGTAATCAGCTTGGACCCGGTGGTATTCCATCATTTGGACGCCCTCTTGTTGATCACCGCCGGCGCGATGGCGATGGCGGTGGCAACGATTCAGATGCGGCGCTTGCGCGGCGTCGGCGTGCTGGCCCTTCAAGGTTGGATCGCGTTGTGCGCCACGCCGGCGTTGACGTTGCTCTCGCTGCTGTTCGAGGACGGACAATGGGACGCCATACATTCCGCGACGATGTTGGAACTGGCAACACCAGTCTACTCGGCCTTGGGTGCCTCTTTGATCGGGCATGGCATTGTCTACCACCTGCTTGGCCGCTATCCGGTCAGCATCACTACCCCCCTCATGCTGCTGACTCCCGTATTAGCGGTCGCATTTGGGGTGTTGTTGTGGGGCGATGTCCTGACCTGGAGGTTGATCTTGGGTGGTGCCATGACTTTGGCAGGTATCGTCGTGATCACCGTGCCCACGCGCACCGCCACGACCTTCAGCCAAGAGGCCGAGCGATAGCTTACAGCTCCCGCCGAACCAATCGTTCGATCAACGGCTGCAAAATGATTTCCATGGCAAATCCCATTTTGCCCCCCGGCACCACAATGGTATTTCGGCGCGACATGAACGAGTCATGGATCATGTGCAACAAATTGACGAAATCCGGCTGCGTCTTGCGGGCATCCTTGAAACGGATCACCACGAAACTCTCGTCCAGCGTAGGAATATCGCGAGCCGTAAACGGATTGGAGGTATCCACCGTCGGCACTCGCTGAAAATTGATGTCGGTGCGCGAGAATTGCGGCACGATGTAATGCGTATAATCGTACATTCGCCGCAGAATGGTATCGGTCACTGCCTCGGGGCTGTAGCCACGCTCCGCAGTATCCCGATGTACCTTTTGAATCCATTCCAGGTTGACGATCGGCACCACGCCGATCAGCAAATCCACGTAGCGGGCGACGTTGACCTTATCGGTTACGACCCCACCATGCAGTCCTTCGTAAAACAGCAAATCGGTTTCGGCCGGCAACTGCGTCCACGGCGTGAAGGTACCCGGTTTTTGGCCAAAGTGCTGCGCTTCGTCCCAATTGTGCAGATAGTAGCGCCGCAATCCGGTGCCGCGCTCGCTGTATTCCATAAACAACGCTTCCAACCGGTCGAACAAGTTACCTTCTGGACCAAAATGGCTCAGATTGCGACCTTCAGCATGCGCTTGTTCGACCTGCCGTTGCATTTCCAGCCGGTCGTAGCGATGGAAGCTGTCGCCTTCGACGATGGCCGCGTTGATACCGTCCCGCCGGAAAATATGCTCCACCGCAACTCGAACCGTCGAGGTGCCGGCTCCAGACGAGCCGGTAATGGCAATAATAGGATGCTGTTTCGACATAGCCGCTCCGGGCGGTGAACATCGGGCAGAAACTATTATAGCCAGACTTATATTGCAGTGCAGCAATATCGACTCTATTCGCTCCTTGAAAGGGTATCGAAAAGCGACGAGCAGGTAGCGGAAGCACAATCAAAAAGCGGCGCAAATCGATTTCGCGCCGCTCCAGTTTTCGCTCCGCACGATATTTCTACCGGTCTTTCTGCGCCAGCAAACGCCGCAATTGGTAACGATAGATAAATCCCGGTAGAGCTGCGACGGCGAACAGGCACAGCGTTACGGCGAAAAACTCCCAATCCTGCGTTTGGTTGGTTCCAGTCGTCTTGCGCTCGAATCCGAGTCCCATACCGACGATGAACCCATACAACAATCCCCACTCGATCAGCCGCCACCAGAAAGGCTTGGCTTGACCGTTCCGGCGAGCGATCATGAACAACCAGCGTTCGCTCAACCAAGGTAGATTGGCCGCTACGGCAGCCAACCCCAACCAAAGGACTACAACAATCTCGCGGGACAACAAATTAATTCAGCAAAGCCGTAGAGCACCACGTCATCAACGCAGTCGGATACAAACCCAAAATGATCAGCAGTAAACCGTTCGCGCTGATTGCGATCTCGACATCGCGACCGACTTCGATCAACTCGTTCCGTTCTGGCTTGTCGAAATACATACATTTGACCACGCGCAGATAGTAGAACGCCCCGATCACGGAGAACAACACACCGACAATGGCTAGCCAAACGAGCCCAACGTCGACAATCGCCTGCAACACCACCCACTTGGCGTAGAAGCCCGCCATGAAGGGAACGCCGGCCATAGACATCATCACAACCATCATCACGAAGGCCAACCACGGACTACGATCATTCAAGCCCTTGAAGTCGTCGATATTTTCGGCTTCGAACCCGGTTCGGCTCAATAGGATCACCACGCCGAAAGCGCCGACCGCCATCAGAACATAAACGATGATGTAGAACATCGACGCCGAGTAACCCTCTGGCGTTCCCGCCAGAATGCCGAGCAACAGAAATCCGACATGAGAAATCGTCGAATAGGCCAACATGCGCTTGATATTGCTTTGAACGATGGCGACCAGATTCCCCAAGGCTATGGATAGCACCGATAGAATGACCAACATTTGCTGCCAATCGCCCTGCAGGTTACCGAATCCATCCACCAGAACTCGCATCACCAAGGCAAACGCTGCCAGCTTGGGGGCCGAACCAACATACAAAGTCACCGATGTGGGAGCGCCCTGATAGACGTCCGGCAACCACATGTGGAACGGCACGGCGCCCAACTTAAACGATAGCCCCACCACCAAAAACACTAGCCCGAACACCAGCACCAGATCATTCGTGCCTTGCCTGGCAACCGCATCGGCCACAACCTGGAGATCGATGCTGCCGGTCGCACCGTAGACCATCGAGATTCCATACAACAACATGCCGGAAGCGAGCGACCCGAGCACGAAATATTTCATGGCCGCCTCAGAAGCAACCGGCGAATCCCGGTCGACCGCCACCAGCGCATACAAGGACAGCGACAACAACTCCAGGCCCAAGTACACGCTGAGCAGGCTGTGGGCGGACACCATGACCATCATGCCCAGCACACCGAACAAACCCAGCACGTAGTATTCGCCCTTGAACAAATCGCGTTGCCGCAAGTAATCGCGCGAGTACAGAAACGCAGCAGCAGAAGCTAGACAGATACAGAATTTGAGCAGGTCGCCCATGGCGTCCTTGACGTAGTGACCGAACATCGTGGTCGTTGGCGCTCGCGCATAGGTCAGCAGCACCAACAACGCCACGCCCAGTAGGGTCAGTTGCGCCAATCCGTAGGTAATGTGCCGCTGCCGCTGTTCCAGAAACACATCGATGACCAGCACCAAGCAAGTCATGGTCAGCAAAAATATTTCCGGCAATACCGGCATGAAATCAGGGGCGACGAAGTTCATGGCGTTTCCCTATTCTTTGTTTCTTCTCTGCAACGGCGGGATATTACAGCTTGGTCGCGATGACGTGCTGCAACAGGTTATCAACCGTGGCATGCATCACTGAAGTCAGCGGGTCCGGCCAGACGCCGAGCAACAACACCGCTGCCGCCAACAAACTCAGCATGACGATTTCGCGGTTGTTGACATCCTGCAATTCGGCAACATGGCTATTCCCGATATCGCCAAAAACAACTCGCTTAACCAGCCACAACGTGTAGGCCGCACCCAAAATCAGGGTGAATGATGCCAGAAAGGCGATCCAGAACCCGGCCTTAAAGCTGCTCAGGATCACCATGAATTCGCCGACGAACCCAGAGGTGCCGGGCAAACCGGCGTTAGCCATGCCGAACAAGACCATGAACGCGGCGAATATCGGCATGGTATTAACCACCCCGCCGTAATCCCTGATCTGGCGAGAATGAACCCGGTCGTACAGCACGCCCACGCACAAGAACAGAGCACCCGAAATGAAGCCATGCGACACCATCTGCACCATGCCGCCCTCGACCCCCATCGCCGCACCGTTCAAACTGCCGGTGTGTCGGTATAGGCCGAATACGATGAAAAAACCGAGGGTGACAAAACCCATGTGCGCAATCGAAGAATAGGCGATCAGTTTCTTCATATCTTGCTGAACCAGCGCCACGAAACCGATGTAGACCACCGCCACCAGCGACATGGTGATGATCAACCAGTCCAGCATCGCGGAAGCATCCGGAGCGATCGGCAGGGCGAACCGCAAGAAACCGTAACCGCCGATCTTCAGGGTGATGGCCGCCAGGATCACCGATCCTCCTGTGGGTGCCTCGACGTGGGCGTCCGGCAACCAGGTATGCACCGGCCACATCGGCACCTTGACCGCAAAGCCCAACAGAAACGCAAAGAAAATCAATATTTGCTCGGTCAGACCGAGCGGCAATTTATGGAAATCCAAGATTTCGAAGCTGTTGGCTTGGTTGTACATGTAGATCAAGGCGATCAGCATGAACACCGAGCCCAGGAAGGTATACAAGAAAAACTTGAGGGTGGCGTAAACCCGGCGCGGTCCACCCCAGATGCCGATGATGAGAAACATCGGGATCAGCATCGCCTCGAAAAACACGTAAAACAAAATGGCGTCCAGCGCGGCGAACACCCCGATCATCAACCCTTCCATGATTAGAAAGGCGGCCATGTATTGAGCGACCCGATACTCGATCACTTCCCAGCCAGCGATCACCACCAACACGGTCATGAACGCGGTCAACAGGATCAACGGCATCGAAAACCCGTCCACGCCCAAATGGTAATTGGCATTGAACGCTGGAATCCACGGCATGAACTCCTGGAATTGCATCGCGGCCGTCGCGGGATCGAACGACGAGTACAGCGGAATTCCGACCAGGAAAGTGATGATCGCCACCGTTAAGGCCAACACTTTGGCGCGTCCGGGGTTTTCATCGCCCACGAACAATACCGCGACGCCGCCGAGAATCGGAAACCAGACGACAAGACTCAGCAAGGGCAGTTCCGACAGCATGGTTTTTCTTCTTCCAGGTTAGCGGGCGACGAACCACGTCAGGAGGATCAGCAGGCCGATAATCATCGCGAACGCGTAGGTATACAGGTAACCGGTCTGCAAATGCCGGGTCACGGCAGCAAACCAGCCAACCAATCGCGCCGTGCCGTTCACCAGCAGGCCATTGATTAGCCCGGCATCGGCGTATTTCCATAGCGCAGTGCCCAGATTTCGGCTGCCACGCATGAAAACCGATTGATAGATTTCGTCGAACAGATATTTGCGGTTCATGATGTCGTACAGCTTGGCGAACCTTTGCCGAATCACCTCCGGCAATTCCGGCTTGACCGCATACAGATAATAGGCCGACCCAAATCCGGCGAGGACTAGAATGAACGGCAGTCCGGTCAGGCCGTGCAGCGCGAAGCTCATCGCACCGTGGAAATGCTCCTTGAGATGCTCCAGCACATTGTGCTCGGACGATACGAAGATAGCGCTTCCAAACCCGTCGCCGAATAGTAGGGGCTCGATGGTCATAGCGCCGATGACGACCGATGGAATCGCTAGCAGGATCAGCGGCACGGTCACAACTGCTGGCGTCTCGTGCAAATGTTCCCGGGTATGATGATCCATCCGCTCCTTGCCATGGAACACGATGAGGTACAAGCGGAACGAATAGAAGGAGGTCACAAACACGCCCAGCACCACCGCGAAGTAAGCGAACCCGGCACCGGCGATGTGCGAGTAATGCACCGCTTCCAAGATGCTGTCCTTGGAGTAGAAACCGGCAAAACCCGGCGTGCCGATCAAAGCCAAAGTACCTAGCAGGAAAGTAAACCACGTAATCGGCATGTATTTCCACAAGCCGCCCATTTTACGGATATCCTGTTCGTGATGCATGGCGATGATGACCGATCCTGCTCCCAGGAACAGCAGCGCCTTGAAAAAGGCGTGGGTCATCAGGTGAAAAATCGCGGCCGAATAGGCGGATACCCCAAGCGCCACCGTCATGTAACCGAGCTGCGATAGCGTAGAATAGGCCACCACGCGCTTGATGTCGTTTTGAACGATGCCAAGGAAGCCCATGAACAGCGCGGTGATGGAACCGATCACCAGCACCACGCTGAGCGCGGTTTCCGACAACTCGAATAGCGGCGACATCCGGGCCACCATGAAGATGCCAGCGGTAACCATGGTGGCAGCATGGATCAGGGCGGAGATCGGGGTCGGGCCTTCCATCGAATCCGGCAACCAGACGTGCAGCGGCACTTGCGCGGATTTACCCATCGCCCCCACGAACAGCAGAATGCAGGTCACCGTCATCAGCGACCATTCCACGCCAGGAATGATTTGGACGGTTACGTTGGCCATCAGCGGAGCGGCCGCGAACACGTCAGCGTAATCGAGACTGTTGAACGCCATCAAGACGGCGGCGATACCTAGCAGGAAACCGAAATCGCCGACTCGATTAACCAGGAACGCCTTCAAGCTGGCGAAAATTGCACTCTCGCGCTTGTACCAGAAACCGATCAACAGATAGGAAACCAGACCGACGCCTTCCCAGCCGAAGAACAGTTGCAGGAAATTGTTGGCCATAACCAGCATCAGCATCGCGAAAGTGAAGAGCGAGAGGTAGGAGAAGAAGCGCGCCCGGCTCTCGTCCTCGTGCATGTAGCCGATCGAGTAGATGTGGACCAGCGCTGACACGGTGTTGACGACGACCAGCATCACGGCCGTGAGCGTGTCGACCCTGATCCCCCACGAGACATCGAGCTCGCCAGAGACCACCCACGACATGATGCGGACTTTTGCCGTCGTGTGCCCGAGTCCGACCTGGACCAGCACCACCCACGACAGCGTAGCTGCAATGACCAGGAACGTCGAGGTGATGATCTCGCTCGCACGGTCACCAATGGCGCGCCCGAAGAGGCCGGCGATCAAGGCACCGAGGAGGGGAAGGAAGACGATGGCTTGGTAGATCATGAGGATGCCTGGAGACGTGGGGCGCAGTGCTCTTGGTGCTTAGACTGTGGAGCTTGTCGGAGCATGTCGGAGGAGTGCTGTGGAGGGTCAGCAGAAACGTCGTGTTCGATTGATCACCGAGTGTTCCGCACCACGAACCGCGTAGTCGGTTCCCAGCACTCGCCCCACTGCTGTCTCACCCTTTCATCATGTTGATATCCTCGACCGCGATCGAGCCACGGTTGCGGAAGTAGACGACGACGATGGCGAGGCCGATGGCGGCTTCCGCGGCGGCAACTGTCAGCACGAAGAGTGCGAACACCTGGCCGACGAGGTCGCCCATGAAGCTCGAGAAGGCGACGAGGTTGATGTTCACGGCGAGCAGCATGAGCTCGACCGACATCAAGATGACGATCACATTCTTGCGGTTGAGAAAGATGCNNTTCAGGAAGATGCCGAACACGCCGAGCGTGAACAGGATCGCCGCAACGGTCAGATAGTGGCCAAGCCCGATGGTCATGTGCGCACGCCCCTCCCCCAGAGCCTCGCGAGAGCCTCGCTCGGAGGCATCGCCCGCTGACTACGAAAAATCGTTGGTCCTGTCCATGCTCGATGTTGCGAGGCAGGAGGGCGATCTGGTTTGACTTTGGACGGGTGCGAAGAGGCCGATCAGACCGAGATCGGCAGCCACTCAAGCTGCGACTTCGGTTCGGTCGCGCGGTAGGTACTCAGGCCGCACGATTGTGCGTCAGGCAGCATTCGNNCGCTACGGTTGCGCGAGCCGATAATCGGCTATGCCGACGCGGGTCTTGCGGACCCGCGCCGCAACACAACCCGTCAATTGGGTGACACCACGACGACCGCATCGTTGAAGTCGTTATCTCCAGCGTCCTCGAAGCCGATGCGGGTGCCGGTGGTGCGATGCCGGCTCGGGATCCAGGCGCCCGCAGGGTTGGGCGGGCTCGTCTTGTGTTGTCCCAAGACCTGGAAGCAGGTCGGCCCGGCGACACGCGTCCGCCAGACGCCCGCGCCCTGGTTCCATTCGCCGCCGGCACCGCGGCCGAAATAGTTGTTGAACGTGCGGACCGGCTGCCCGGACCTCTCGTTGACGATCTTGATGCCGTTCTCCCAGGCCGCCGAGAACGTCACCATGAAGGCGACGAGGCCGCCCGCCGGCACGCAGACCCGCGTGCCGGTCACCGACAGGCCCGAAGGCGGAGCGACGCGAAACACGGTGACCGCGTCGTTGAAATCGTTGTCTCCGCTATCCTCATAGCCGACTCGCGTCGCGCCCGAGATTGGCTTGACGCGCTCCCGGCTCGGCCGCCAAGCGACGGCGGGGTTNNATTCGCCGCCAGCGCCCTTGCCGAAGGCGTTGTTGAACGTGCGCAGCCGGGCGCCGCTGCTGGAGGAGATGATAACCGCGTTTTCCCAGGCAGCGTTGAAGCTCACGTCGAAGTCGATCCTCGACCCGACGGGCACGCACAGACTGTGAGCCTGGGCCTCACCAAGTCCGGCGGCGAGCACCACGGCAGCAGCAAGAAGCTTCAATTTCATTCGCATGGCTCCTCGAAATCCAACCGGCTGGCCGATCAGGCAAACGCATCCAACGAAATGCTATCGGGCGTGGTCTGCACTTACAAGCTGAATGAGCTGCGCGCGATCCATCGGCCAAAGGACGGGCGGGCACGCGGGCGCCGCAATCAGGTTCTCAGACTGTCGGCAAGGGCCCTGAAGTAACCCTCTGCGGCGACCAGCCGGTCGATCTGTCCGGCGTCGACCGGCTGCGCCGCCGTGCCCATGACGGCGCCTTCACGGAGGCTCTCGAGCCGGCGCTTGACGCCGTTGAGCCCGCGGCCATCGATGCGGCCCTCGAGGCAGGCGACGATCGTCTCGATATAGCCGCTGAGCCGGCCGAGTTCGCGCGTGATCACCATGAGGCTCGCCCGGTCGCCCGGCAGCTCGGCGAGCCGCCCCATCGCGTCCGCGATCCGCGCAATGGTGCCCGCGATCTCCTCGGCGTAGCGGGCGATACGGTCGCGGCGGTTGCCGTCGAGATCGCGGGCGACCGACTGCCATTTGCGGATCGCCTCGGAGATGCCGAGGACCTTGAGCGTGATGTCGACGAGACGCATGGAACCGTTCGAGGAATCCCTGCGCCCGATGCTACCTGCAGTGCTGGTGAGCGGGGATAATCTGGTCAGCCCACGACGCCAAGCCCGTCGCCGACGCCGATCTCGCCGCCTGTAATGACCTTGGCATAGATGCCGAAGTCCTCATGGCCGAAGTGGCGGCGAAGCTCCGATGTGACGGCCACATTGCGCTCGCCCGACGCCGGATCGACCTCTGTCGCGGCGCAGCGATGCGTGCGATCTATGACGGAGAGGCGCGCCGTGCCCACGGCGAGATCCATGTCGAGCCAGCGGAACTCCTCCCAGGGCGCGAGGCCGTCAATGTAGATATTGGCACGGAAGCGCAGCGGATCGATGGCGCGGCCGGACACGCGCTCGAGGTCGCGCACGCTTGCGAGGTTGACGATGTGGAGGCATTTCACCGCGACGTCGGTGAAGCTGTGCCCGGCCGCCGACACGACTTTCGGCGCGCCGCGCAGCTCGCCCTGCATGAAGGCCGCCATGAACTGCTCGATCATGCGCCGCCCGATCGGCGAGGAGAGATCGCCGCTCGCTACCGGCCGTCCGCCCCGCTCGATCGTCAGTACGTGCGTCGCCGGATCGAAGCGCGTCGAGAGCGTCGCGAGGCGGCCGTTGCGCGCGCGCATCAGAAACGAGACCTTGGGCAGATGGCGCGGCGCCTCCGGATCGAATCGGCCGGGGCCGTTCTCGATCGCATAGATGCGGTCGCCGGGGAGCGTCTCGCCGGCTGTCACGGTGACGCGTTCGAGGGGCTCCGCGCTCAAACCTTTCACCGGATAGCGGATGATCTGCAGGATTGTTGCACGCGACATGTGGGGCCTTGTTCGTCGTCGTTGGCTTGGCGATGATGAACCACGCCTGCGCCTGCCTGCAATCGCCGAATGTGTATCACCGAGTGCGTCGAGCCCCAACGCGATGCCTACCGCATGGTAGGGAGTTTGCTCGGCCGCCAAGACGTGGGGATGGTCGCGTGACAGACGTTCNNCAACCGCCTGCCGCTGCTCGTCTATCGCGACGCTGTGACGCTAACGGGGAAAGGGGATCCGGAAGCATCGATCGACCGGCTGTTCGCCCGCAACGGCTGGGGGAATAGCTGGGTCAACGGCATTTACAACTTCCAGCACTACCACGCGACCGTCCACGAGGTGCTCGGCATCGCACGAGGCCGGGGGAGCGTCCAGTTCGGCGGCCCCGAGGGCCGGATCCTCGAGATCGAGGCCGGCGATGTCGTGATCATCCCGGCCGGCGTCGGCCATTGCCGCCTCGCCTCCAAGGGGTTGTCCGTGGTCGGGGCCTATCCGCAGGGAAGCAGCTCGATCGACCTTCGTCGGGCAAACGCGGCCGACCTCGCTGGAGCTGCGGAGTTGATCNNCTCCCCCCATCCGATCCCGTCCACGGCCGCGACGGACCGCTGCCGAAGATCTGGCGCTCGATCCTGTCCGCCCCGCCTTAAGGGATCGCTAGGGCATCGGCGCTACGGTCCAGCCTCGACACGTGTGCTGTGCCAGTCGGGTTGGAGCGTTGAATGCGCGTATTTGTGACCGGGGGAGCGGGCTTCATCGGCTCGGCCGTCTGCCGCCACCTCGTCTCGGAGACCGAGGCCTCGGTCCTCAATGTCGACAAGCTCACTTATGCCGCCAACCTCACCTCGCTCGCCTCGATCGCGACAAGCCCGCGCTACGCCTTCCGCCATGGTGACATCTGCAACCGTCGCCTGATCGACGCGCTCCTCGATGCCTTCGAGCCGACCGCGATCATTCATCTCGCCGCCGAGAGCCATGTCGATCGCTCGATCAGCGGGCCGGCGGCCTTCATCGANNTTCCGCTTCCTGCACGTCTCGACTGATGAGGTGTACGGCTCACTCGGACCGACCGGCCTCTTCACCGAAGAGACGGCGTTCGACCCGTCGTCACCCTACTCGGCCTCGAAGGCCGCGTCCGATCACCTCGTGATGGCCTGGCACCGCACTTACGGGCTGCCGGCGATGATCTCGAACTGCTCG
>DEHU01000107.1:0-224 GCA_002352125.1 Competibacteraceae bacterium UBA2792
TAATTCTTGCGGGCGAACACCGAGCGTCGCGCGACATCGGCACCGATGGCCAAGCCGAACGTGATGGCCATTCGTACCGCTTCGCGGTTCAACACTGGCAGCACGCCCGGCAAGCCAAGATCGATGGCGCACGCCTGCGTGTTCGGTTCCGCGCCGTAGGCGGTGGCTGCGCTGGAGAAAATCTTGCTTTTGGTGGCGAGTTGGGCGTGGATTTCCAGCCCGAT
>DEHU01000107.1:320-2108 GCA_002352125.1 Competibacteraceae bacterium UBA2792
TTGAAGGCCACGGTCGGCGAGGTCGGCCCGGCGATCACGTCCACTTGTTCGAACGCCCGGCGGAAATCGTCGCTGATCAGTCGCCGGATTTGCTGCGCCTTTAGATAATAGGCGTCGTAATAACCGGCGGACAGCGCGAACGTGCCGACCAGAATGCGCCGCTTGACTTCCGCGCCGAAACCCTCGGCGCGCGAGCGGGTGTANNGGCGCGATCACGTAATAGGCGGGAATTGCCAACTGGCTGTTGGGCAGGCTGACTTCGACAACGTTCGCACCGAGTTTTCGATACTCGGCGATAGCGGATTCGACGACACGAGCGACCTCGCCGTCCAATCCTTCGCCGAAATATTCCTTGGGCAGCCCGATTTTCAATCCATCCAACGGCCGGTCGAGCGAGGCGGCGTAACCGGGCACCGGCCGGTCCACGCTGGTGGAATCGCGCGGATCGAAGCCGGCCATCGCGCCCAGCANNTCGAGCCGCCGGTGTCGGTTCCCGTCGCGCCGGGCGTCAGCCGTGCGGCTACGGCGGCGGCCGAACCGCCCGAAGAACCGCCCGGCACCGCTTCCAAGTCCCAGGGATTGCGCACCGGGCCGTAGAAACTGGTTTCGTTGGACGAACCCATCGCGAACTCGTCCATGTTGGTCTTGCCCAGCATCACCGCGCCGGCGGCGTTCAACTTCTCGACCACGGTGGCGTCGTAGGGCGCGATAAAGCGATCCAACATCCGCGAGCCGCAAGAGGTGCGCACGCCGCTGGTGCAGAAAATGTCCTTGTGGGCGATGGGCACGCCGAGCAGCGGCCCCGTCTCGCCACGCTGGCGGCGCTGGTCGGCGGCACGGGCCTGTGCCAGTGCGGGTTCGGCGGTGACGGTGATAAAAGCGTTCAACTGGGGATTGTAGCGAGCGATGCGATCCAGGAACGCGCGAATCAATTCCTCGCTGCTGAATTCGCCGGCGGCCAGGCTAGCGCCGAGCTGGGCAATCGTTTTCTCGTGCATGGTGGTTTATGAAAGATGGCTTATTCGATGACTTTAGGAACCAAATACAGCCCGGCTTCGACGCGGGGCGCGATGGCCTGAAACTGTTCGCGTTGGTTGAATTCCCCGATTTCGTCGGCGCGCAAACGTTGCGCCATGTCGAGCGGATGGGCCATCGGAATGACGCCGGCCGTATCCACGGCATTCATCTGCTCCACCAGTTCCAGGATGGCCGACAGGTTGCGGGCGTAGGCCGGCACATCCTCATCGCGGATGGCCAGTCGTGCCAAATGAGCGATTTTAGCGACTTCGGCAGGTCCCAGAGACATCGTATAAGTTCTCCTTGCAACGGAATCGAACGCACAACCCTATCATATTTGTCGGCTTGCTCCTAACTCCCCTGCTTGCTAGCATTAGCCGCTTTTGGACAACCGGGTACTTTAAATAACATGTTCAAATGGTTGCGGGGCAAATTCTCCAACGATCTGTCGATTGATCTGGGAACCGCTAACACGTTGATTTACGTGCGGGGGGCTGGCATCGTGCTCAACGAACCCTCCGTGGTTGCGATCAATCAGGATCCGGTTCGGGGCATCCGCACGATCTCGGCGGTNNACCGTCACCGAGAAGATGCTCCAACACTTCATCCGCAAGGTCCACTCTCGCAAGTTTTTCAATCCCAGTCCGCGAGTGTTGATCAGCGTGCCGTGCGGATCGACCCAGGTCGAGCGCAGAGCGATTCGCGAATCGGCGATGGGCGCCGGCGCCCGGGTCGTATATTTGATTCCAGAGCCGATGGCGGCGGCGATCG
>DEHU01000107.1:2173-5661 GCA_002352125.1 Competibacteraceae bacterium UBA2792
ATCAAGGGCCGCAATCTGGCCGAGGGCGTACCGCGCAGCTTCACCCTCAACAGCAACGAAATCCTCGAAGCGTTGCAAGAGCCGTTATCGGGCATCATCAGTTCGGTGAAGATGGCACTGGAGACGACTCCGCCCGAACTGGCCGCCGATGTGGCCGAGCGCGGCATCGTGCTGACCGGCGGCGGTGCGCTGATGCGCGATATCGACAAGCTGATCATGGAAGAAACCGGCTTGAACGTGGTGATCGCTGACGATCCGCTGACGTGTGTTGCCCGCGGTGGCGGCCGGGTGCTCGAACTGATCGCCAAGGACGAACGCGCTGTCGAAGCGTTCGCCATCGAATAACCGTTGGCCGCTCTCAAGCCCAGCAAGCGTATCCGATACTTGTTCACGGTCAATCCGACGGCGATCCTGCAACTCGGTTTTTGGGTAGCGCTATCGATTGCGACCATGACGGTGGATCACCGTTACCGGTATTTGAGTGGCCTGCGGGACGTGCTGGCTACCACCGTTTATCCGTTGCATTATCTGGTACGGCTGCCGACCGATACCAAAAACTGGTTCACCGAGAATCTGGCCGGTCGCGGCGCGCTGCTAGAAGAAAATGCCCGCCTGCGCGAGAAACAGTTATTTTTGAACGTGCAATTGCAGAAGCTGACGACGCTGGAAGCGGAAAACCGCCGCCTTCGTTCCCTGCTGGAGTCGGCGGTCAACACGCCGGAGCGGGTGTTGATCGCCGAAATGCTGGCGGTGGATTTCGACCCGTACCGGCATCATATTCTGCTCAATCGCGGCCGCCAGCACGGCGTTTACGTCGGCCAGCCGGTGCTCGACCAGCATGGCATTGTCGGCCAGATCATTCGGGCCGATCCTTTCACCTCCACGGCGATTCTCGTCACGGATGTTAACCATGCGCTGCCGATCCAGATCGACCGCACCGGGGTTCGCACTTTGGCGCTCGGTACCGGCAACTTTCAGGAGCTGAAACTGCCGCATATTCCCAACAACGAAGACGTCAAAATCGGCGACTTGTTAGTTACCTCCGGCCTGGGCGGGCGATTTCCGCGCGGTTACCCAGTGGGTACCGTGACCAAGGTGGAATTCGATCCTGGCAGTCCCTTCGCCAGCATCGTCGCTAAGCCGATCGCCCAACTGGATCGAATCCGCGAAGTGATGTTGCTGGAAAATGAATCGGCCGACGAAAAATCTGTCTCGACCGTGGCGCCCGAGGCGGCACACCCACCATGACAGCGGTTCCACATCGCGCTGGCGGTTGGGTTATCGCGCTCAGCTTTTTGGCGGCCTTTTTGTTGGCGGGGATTCCGCTGCCGGGTTCGCTGGACCGGTTTCGTCCGGACTGGGTGGCGATGGTGCTGATCTACTGGAATCTGGCGTTGCCGCATCGAGTCGGCATCGGCGTCGGCTGGGTGGTTGGATTGCTGCTGGATGTGGGGCGCGGCGCGCTGTTGGGCCAACACGCGCTGGCGCTTGCGGCCGTGGCCTATTTGACGTGCCAAACCTATCGCCGCATTCGAGTAGTTCCGCTCTGGCAACAAGCGTTCAGCGTCCTGGTTTTTTTGTTGGTCGAGCAGGTGTTGGTCTTCTGGATCAGCGGGATCATCGGCTATCCGCCGCGCGATTGGTGGTATTTGGCGCCAGCCGCCGGCGGCATGGTGTGTTGGCCTTTGCTGTTCGTGGTGCTGCGCGACGTGCGCCGGCATTTCCAGGTCGGTTGATTCGGGCGAGCCGCCGTGCAATCGTGGCGTTTATCGAGCAAGCCGCCGGCGGACAAGCTGCTGGTCAGGGAGAAAGACAACGCGACCGAAAGCGAGCTGTTTTTCCGGCGCGTTCTGTTCATGCTGTTTGCGGTCTTTTTGGCGCTGCTGTCGGTATCGGGCCGGCTGGTTTATCTTCAGGTGCTCAACCACGAGCGCTTCACCACCCTATCCGAAAGCAACCGGGTCCGCCTGCAACCGTTGCCGCCGACCCGCGGTTTCATCTACGACCGCAACGGCGTGCTGCTGGCTGACAACCTGGCCTCCTACCATCTGGAAATTACGCCGGAACAGGCCAAGGACTTGGACGCTACACTAGCTGCGATTCGGGAGCGCATCGAACTTTCCGACGCCGACATCGAGCGATTCCGCAAGCTGGCTCGCCGGAATCCGCCTTATACCGGCACGCCGCTGCGATTCCAGTTGACCGACGAAGAAATCGCCCGGTTGGCCATCGATCTGTATCGCTTGCCGGGGGTGGAGATCAAGGCTGATTTGACCCGCCGCTATCCGTTGAAAGCGCGTGGCGTTCACGCTCTCGGCTACGTCGGTCGCATCGACGAAGCCGAGTTGCGCAAGTTGGACCCCGGCCAATACAGCGGTAGCACCCACATCGGCAAGACCGGCGTAGAGCGCTCTTACGAAGATCTGCTGCGCGGACGCACCGGTTACCAACAGGTCGAAACCAACGCCGAAGGCCGGCCGTTGCGGGTGCTAAACCGTACCGCGCCGGTGCCGGGCAAGAATATCTATCTCACGATCGACATGCGCTTGCAGGCGGTGGCCGAAAAAGTTCTGGAGGGTCACAACGGCGCCATCGTCGCCATCGACCCTCGCAACGGCGAGGTGTTGGCCTTTGCCAGCCAACCGATTTACGATCCTAACCTGTTCGTCAACGGCATCGATTTCGCCTCGTACCGGAAACTCAATACCTCCAAGGATCGGCCCTTGATCAATCGGGCCCTGCGCGGCGTTTACCCGCCCGGTTCCACCATCAAACCATTGATGGCGCTGGCAGGGCTGGAATACGGGGTAGTCAACCGTTACAGCGGCGTTTTCTGCGCGGGGGTTTATCGGCTAGCGGGGGTGGGCCGCAAATTCCGTGACTGGAAGCGAGGCGGGCACGGCAGCGTCAGCATGGATCGGGCGATTGCCCAATCCTGCGATGTGTATTTTTACGATTTGGCGATCAATCTCGGCATCGATCGGATCCACGAATTCTTGGACAAGTTCAGCATGGGGCGGCCGACCGGTATCGATCTGCCTGGCGAGAAGGGAGCGCTGCTGCCTTCCAGGGAATGGAAGCGCAAGGTCCACAAACAAGACTGGTTCGGCGGCGACACGCTCAGCGCCGGTATCGGCCAAGGATTTTTCCTGGCGACGCCGCTGCAGTTGGCGCACGCGGTCGCGATCATCGCTCGACGCGGCGACAATTATCGGCCGCGGGTACTGCACGCCACGGAAGATCCCAGCACGCGGATCAAAAGCTTGGAGGAACCTCGGCAGTTGCCGCCGGTCACGGTCAAAAACCCTCGTTTTTGGGATGCCGTCATCACCGGCATNNATCGCGGGCAAGACCGGCACCGCTCAGGTTTTCACTCTCGGCCAGAGCGAGAGATACGATGCCAAGCGTTTGGCAAAGCATCTGCTGGATCATGCTTTGTTCGTCGCCTTTGCGCCGGTGGACGATCCCCGCATCGCCGTGGCGGTGAT
>DEHU01000107.1:5690-6145 GCA_002352125.1 Competibacteraceae bacterium UBA2792
CCGCACCGTTGGCCCGCAAGGTCATGGATGCGTATCTGCTCGACAAATACGACGATATCGCTGCCGACATCGAACCTGCCGGAGACGTTCAGCGAAGTGGAACCGAATAACGCCGGTAAGTTCTTGAAATGGATTTATCTCGATCTGCCGTTGCTGCTGACTTTGCTGGCGGTGTCGGGGGTGGGATTGATCGTGCTCTATAGCGCCGGACAGCGCAATCCGGATTTGGTAATCGGCCAGGCGGTTCGGTTGGGGTTGGGGTTCGCCATCATGCTGGCGCTGGCNNTTCAGCCTTCGGAAATCATGAAACTCGCCGTGCCGATGATGATGGCTTGGTTCTTCGCCGAGAAACCCTTGCCGCCGCGCTGGCCGCATCTGCTGATTGGGGCGTTGATTACCGCGATCCCGTTCATTCTGATCGCCGAACAGCCCGATTTGGGCACGGCGCTGGTGGT
>DEHU01000107.1:6243-7244 GCA_002352125.1 Competibacteraceae bacterium UBA2792
TCGACCGATTTCATCTTCGCCGCTTTCTCCGAAGAGTTTGGGTTGATCGGCGGTTGCCTGTTGTTGACGCTGTATTTTTTTATCATCGCTCGCTGCCTGTACATGGCTACCCGCGCCCCGGATACCTACGGCCGGCTGCTGTCGGGTAGCCTGGCGTTGATCTTCTTCGTTTATGCTTTCGTCAATTCCGGGATGGTCTCNNCTGCCGCTGTTCAGCTATGGCGGAACATCCCTAGTGACGATCATGGCCGGCTTCGGTATGCTCATGGGCGTTTATTCGCACCGCCGGACCCCAGCGCGGTAATCGCCACCTTTGCCAACGACGAGACTTGCGCGTGAAGAGCCCGTTTTTGCTCGGTTTTGCTTTGATGTTGAGCGCGTGCGCGCCACCGGTTACGAACCAGCGTCCGGCGACCGCTCCGGTCGCACCGGTGCCGGACGCCGCGCCGTCCGCACCGGACTTGGCGGTCCAATCGATTCCTGCAGTTCCTGGCCAACCGCTGGCCAGCCGGTCCGACGTGCAGGCGTTCATCCGCGAGATGGTGGCCCGGCACGGGTTTAACTCGGCCCAATTGCAGGCGACCTTCGGTCGTGCCCAG
Source organism: Competibacteraceae bacterium UBA2792 (assembly GCA_002352125.1). Taxonomy (GTDB): domain Bacteria; phylum Pseudomonadota; class Gammaproteobacteria; order Competibacterales; family Competibacteraceae; genus Competibacter_A. The sequence goes on from DEHU01000107.1 coordinate 6,843, forward strand.
TCCCAGCCCAGCATCATTGCCGCCATGTCCAGGCCCGCCGAGGCCAAGCCTTGGTATACCTACCGGACCATTTTTGTCAATCCCAAGCGCATTCAGGGGGGCGTGGAGTTCTGGCGGGCTAACTCGACGGTGCTGGCGCGGGCCGAGCAGGTCTATGGCGTGCCGCCGGAATACGTGGTCGCCATCATCGGCGTCGAAACCCAGTACGGCGGCAACATNNCTAGCGTTCGACTATCCCCGGCGGGCGGCTTATTTCCGCAAGGAACTGGAGAATTTCCTGTTGCTGGCCCGCACGGAAGGCATCGATCCGTTGATCCCGCGCGGTTCCTATGCCGGGGCAATGGGGTATGGGCAGTTTATGCCGAGTAGCTTTCGCTCTTACGCCGTGGATTTCGACGGCGA
>DEHU01000264.1 GCA_002352125.1 Competibacteraceae bacterium UBA2792
ACGATTACAAGATGGGTGAAGCGCTCGCCTCGCCGGGGATGTGGACGCCGCGCGTGACCCAGCTCGATGCCATTCTCGACGATTTTTTCTTCAGCCAGGATTACGCTTACGTGCTGGGCGCGGCGCGACCCGCCGATGGCAGCGATAAGTCCATACCCGGCGGTCAGGTGGTTAATCTGGACGTGCGGCGCAAGGTCGCCGACCTGCCGCTGCCCGGCCTGCCGCATCTTGGCTCCGGCATTTCCTGGTCGTATCAGGACCGGCCGGTCATGGCGACGCCCAATCTCAAGGAAGGCGTAATCACCGTCATCGACATGAAGGATTGGAAGGTGATCAAGGAGGTCAAAACCGCCGGCCCAGCATTTTTCATGCGCAGCCACGAAAACACGCCTTACGCTTGGGTAGATGCGATGATGAGCAAGGACAAGGACACCATGCAATTGCTCGATAAGCGTACTCTCGAAATCGCTAAAACCCTGCGTCCCGAACCGGGCAAGACCGCCGCTCATACCGAATTCACCCGCGACGGCAAATACGCATTGGTTTCCATCTGGGAGGACGACGGGGCGTTGGTGATTTACGACGCGGAAACTTTGAAAGAGGTCAAGCGACTACCCATGCGCAAACCGGTGGGCAAGTATAACGTTTACAACAAAATTACCCGATCCGAGGGGACCAGTCACTGATGGCCAGTGCAATTTCTAAAGTGGCGTTATGGAATCTTGGATTCCGGCCGTTTTTTCTCGGCGCGGCGACGTTCGCCATCGTTTCGATGCTGCTCTGGATGGGCGTCTATGTCTTGCAACTGCCATTGCCGATCACCAAAATTTCCACTTTTCAGTGGCACGCTCACGAAATGATTTATGGGTTCGCGATGGCGGTGATTGCCGGATTTCTGCTGACGGCGGTCAAGAACTGGACCGGAGTACAAACCCTTTACGGATTTGGTTTGTTGGGATTGTTCGCTTTGTGGGTGTTGCCAAGAATTCTATTTTTGTTCGGTACGCCGCTGATTTTTGTCGCCGGGTTTTTTGACCTGCTGTTCGCATTATGCCTGATCGGTTCGATTATGTATCCGATTGTCAAGGCTAAGCAGTGGAAACAGCTAGGGATTATAGCCAATCTGATTTTATTGGCGGTCGCCAATGGCTGTTTTTATCTGGGAGTTGCTGATCTTGTTGATCGTGGTGCCTATTTTGGCATCTATGGCGGTTTGTTTTTGATTGTTGGACTGATTCTTTTCATGGGCAGAAGGGTCATTCCATTTTTCATCGAAGTTGGCGTGGGTTATCCGGTCAAACTTTTTAACTCGAAGTGGCTGGATTTATTGATTGTCTTATTGTATGTCACGTTCTTGATTTCTGAGGTGCTGGTTGGGAATTCATGGATGATAGCCTTGACTTCGATCAGTCTTTTTATCGCCAACTCTTTCCGATTAATTGGCTGGCATACAAGGGGGATTTGGAAAAAGCCGCTGTTGTGGAGTTTGTTTATCTCTTTTATATGGATCAATCTCGGCTTTTTCCTGCTGGCGCTGAATGCCTTCCTGAGTTTGCCCAATATCGTCGTGATTCACGCTTTCAGCATTGGTGGTATCGGTGTCGTCATCCTGAGCATGATGGCGCGGGTCACACTTGGCCATACTGGAAGAAACGTGCAAAAACCTCCAAAGACGGTAGCCTTTTCTTTGATCGTCCTCATTGCTGGAGCAACCATCAGAGTGATAGCGCCGTTGATCGCCGAAAGCCACTATGTCATTTGGGTAGCGATCTCCCAGCTTTTATGGATCGCAGCGTTTTCGATATTTATCGTCACGTACTTCCCCATGCTCGTTAAACCAAGAGTTGATGGTCAGTTTGGTTGATTTGTCCTTTGGACAGGAGTGGGTGAGCTGCGCAAGACCAACGAGACTCTGCGGTTGGCTAGGGCATTTTTCGCCCGGGCGGAGCTCGATCGCCGCTTCAAGCCGTCAGAATCTTCATCGACCAGCATTGTCGAAGTCTACGAGGTCGAGCCGACCCGCAAACTGCTAGCGGCAACTTTCCGGGCAAGCTATCCTGACCTAATTTCGCGCCAACCGGCCTTCATAAATCTGGGACGGTCCACAACGGCAGCGTGTTGCACGACGAGCGGATGTAGGATCAGAGAAAGCGATGCAGGTTGCCGATGTGCGGAGACGTGTTTCAATTTGAATAATCCAGAATATAAGTGTTTCATTTTGAAATGAACACCCGTCTTCCTTTCCGCTTCAATTCAATCAAGTCCTTGCTAATCCTGTATTTTTAGCATGGATTTATGGCTGAAAATACTGGCACGATATTAGCATTATACATAGTGCCGTGTATAGGCACGGATGGTAGGATAAGGGGCAAAGGGACGAAACGGACAGCCAAGTGGTTTTTGCTACAGCGAATTCCACGCTTCAGGGAGTGGCAAGCGGATAGCGGTATCTCTCCAGCAAACCTATCGCGGCTCCACAAGGATGTATCACGATAGCGGTATAGGGGTAAGCAGCTATGGTTTGTGTTAGGGTTAGTTACGTCGAGAGTGCTTAAAAATTGAGCTCTCGGCGTAACTGGCTTTATGCCGTTCGGCCAATGACGGACAACTTTTCACGAGAGAGTTACGACGGTTGATCGGAAGGGTACTCCGGCTGATTGCCGTCAGGGCTTTCGATGGTTGGCTCAATCGAATGGCTTGCGAGCAGGGCGTTCATGTTCAGTTGTCGCAGCGTGGAAATGGCATATTCCCAGCGGCCTTCGGCGCACAGGCCGAGAACACCGCCCTCCTCGTAGGCTGCCAGCGCCGCTTCGATACAAGCGGCGCGAATCGCTTCGGCCAGTCGCCTTTCGTCCGACATATCCCTCCGGTCCTCTGATAATCGATGAATGCCGCTATTGCTATCCCGTCAGCCGAGTGTACAGCCGGATTAACTGGCGCGGCAGATCTTCGGGATGACGGATAAGGATAAAGCTATCTTTGCCGAACAAGTAGGGTAGATAGTCGTCCGCTTCCTGATCGATGGTCACGCAGAAGGGGTGCAATCCCTCGCGGCGAGCTTCCAGCAAAGCCATTCGTGTATCCTCGATGCCATACCGCCCTTCGTACTGGTCGAGATCGTTCGGCTTGCCGTCGGTCAGTAGCAGCAGCAAACGGCGGGCAGCGGGCTGTTGCTCCAGCAAGCCGGTGGCATGACGCACGGCAGCGCCCATGCGGGTGTAGTAGCCGGGTTTGATCGCATTAATTCGCCCTCGTATCGGGGCGGTGTAGCGCTCGGCAAAAGTTTTGATCCGGTGTACGCGGACGTGCTGGCGCTTACGTGAAGAAAAGCCGTACAGCGCAAAGCGGTCGCCAGTCACTGCCAGCGCCTCGGCGAACAGAAACAGACTGTCGCGAATGACTTCGATCACCCGGCCCTTGTTGTTGACCCAAGCGTCGGTGGACAGCGACAGATCGGCCAACAGCAAGCAGGCGAGATTGCGTTCCTGCCGCGCCAGTTGCCGGTATAGGCCGCGTTCGTGGCCCTGTCCGCCACTGGCGCAATCGGCAGCGTGGCGAACGCAAGCATCCAAGTCCAATTCCTCGCCGTCCGGCTGAGCGCGGCGCCAGCCACGACCGGGACGCAGGATTTCGAACTGCCGGCGCAGACGCTGAGCGTCGCGACGCAACGATGGTGGTAATTCGCAAGGTTGAGCGCAGCGAGCCAGCATTTCTTGCACGCAGCAATAATTCGGTACGAGCAGTCGCTTGCGATAGTCCCACTCCGGGAGTTTGATCCCTGGGCCCAGTGGCAGGTCGTCCTCGCTGGCGGCGGGCAAATCGAGATCGAACCGCACCCGCGAGGCGGTACTGGAATCGTCGCGGGTGACGCTCAACACGTCCATGTCATCCGCCGTCCGTGCTGCGTTCGGCTCCGGGTCGTCGTCAGTTGGCCGGTTGACTCGGACGAACTCGGCCCATGACAACAGACTCTCGGCGCGGAACGGCAGCAGAAAGCTGTTCTTGCGTTCCGACGGGTCTACGTATTCGGCGTGGCGGCGTTGGCGGTCGCGCTCGGTCGCGCCGCCACCGGCTGTTGAACCGTCCGCATCCCGTGGCTGGGACCGGGCGGCCGCTGGAGTCGGTGCGGGGTAAAGCCAAAGCGGCATGGGTTGGGGCGGGCGGCGGGCGGCAGGTAAATCCAGAACACTACCGGGTTCGTGTAAGGCTTGCCGTAAGGCGATTTCCTGTACTGCTTCGTCGTGTGGGAGCCGTTCCGGCGGAATCCGCGATTCCAGCACGGCGGCCACCAAGCGGCGGTAGCGAGGTTGCAGGCCGGGATAGCGATCCAAAGCGATCAGCGTTCCCTGCTGATTTTGTCGCCACCAGGGGGTATCGGGGTCAACCGCGTCGTGAGCGGCGGCCAACGCGATAAGCCAAAGATATAAATCGTAGTTCAATTCCCGCCGGGGTAAGAGAGCCAATTTTGCTGGCAGTTGCAGCGTTTCGGCATCGCGGCAGGTCGGTTCGATCTTTTCGCCTAGCCCAGCGACGCGCGCTAGCCAGCGACGCCGTGCGCCGTGGCGGGCCGCTGCCGTTGGCACGACCCGCAAACCGGGATCGCCGCTGAAGGCGCGAAACAGCAAACCGGCGGTTTTCTCAATGTCGGCCAGCGCGACCGCTGCGTCTGGATAATGGCATTGCGCCGCGCAAGTAATGAAACGATGCCAGAGCGCGCCAACGTGTTCTTCCATAACCGGCGGCTTCCCCTCACCCCAACCCTCTCCCGAAGGGAGAGGGAGCGAGCGCGTTGATATCTTTTTCGGCGGGAGAGGGAGCGAGCACTTTCAGAGTGAGTGGCTTAGGCGTGATTTTGAGTTTGTCAGAGCCCGATTCGCTGCCCAGCAAACCTTGCGATCCATCCGCTTCCAGCGCTTGCTGTCCGGCGATCCAGCTCAACAGACTGCCGTCGGGATTGTTCTGCTGGACGGTTTTGCAGGCGTCGATGCACTGGCCGCACTGGGTACAGGCGAACATTAGCCGCTTGATGTTGCGCGGCTTGAGCCGCATCGGGCAAACGTGATCGCAGAACGATTGGCAACTGGCGCAGTCGCGAGCGCGTTCGCGCTGATAGCCGACCACCATCGCCTGGCGATTGGCCATCCAAGCCAGACTTTGAAACATCCCTGCCGCACAGGCATAACGGCAGAACAAATGCCGGGCCAAGGTGAATTCGATGAACAGCAGCACGGTGCCAACGCCGACGAACAGCGCCTGATTGCGGGTCGGGGTGAGGTGAAACAGGTTGGAATACACTTCCACCGGTGGTAGCAGGTAGGTCAACAGCGCCACCGCCCACAGAAAAGCGAAGGCCAGCGCAAGAGGAATGGCCAGCAGACAATAGCGAGCGTTGTTTGGAGCCGGCGTGCCGTCGGGATGCCAGGGTGGTCCCGGTTTCTTGTCCCAGATGCTTTGTTTGCCGCTGGCTTTGCGCACCAGTTGGTTGATGGTTTCCACCACGGAGAAGTGCGGACATAACCAGCCGCAATATAACCGGCCCCAGCGCCAGGCAATGCCGAGAAACGCGGCGGCCAGCAACAGAATCGGCACAAACACGCGCAGCAGGATGTTGAGCGCCATTTGGCTGGCATCGATCCGGCCAGCTAAATAGTTGTCCAGCCCCAGCGTCCACGGTTGGCCAAACACGATCAAATGACCTTGCGTCAGGTCGAAGCGGAGCAAATCGAAGACTGGAGCGAACAGGAACAGGACGAAAAAACCACCCTGGTACAGGACGCGCTTGCGTTGAAATGGAGTCATGGCAGCAGCTTACCCATCAAGGGGTAGCGATACGGTTGTCCGGCCAGCGCTCGCGCCAGTCCCAGGATGCCGAGAACGACCAGCGTGGTATGGGCGATGGTGAAGTACAGGATGACGATCACCCAAGTCCAAGCGGCATCGTAACCGCCCAAGGCGATGATGAGTAAATTGACGATGACCAGCAGCGCGCCCGCGCACAAGCTAGCCGACAGGGTTTGCCGCAAGTGGCCTCGCGCCAGCGGCGGCGCATTGTCGCGGTGGTGGAAGTAGAGCCAGAGCAGCACCAGAAACGCTAAACCGGGCAATAGCAGCAGGTTGGCAAGATACAGCGATTCCGCCGCGACGGCGAGACTCTGGCCAGGAGGCGCCTCGTCGTCGAACGCCGGCGGTTCAGGCGAAGCTGGCATTCACCACCTCCAGCAACGCGGCAGCGGTCGGTTCGTCATCGGTCAACGCTTCCACCAGCGCGACCCGGCAAGCGGTGATGCGATCCATGCCACCGCAAATCAGTTGCGCCGCATAGACCAGTAAACGAGTGCTGGGCACTTCGTCCAGATCGTGTTCCTTCAGGGCGCGGAAGGCGCCCGCGAGCTTCACCAATTGACCGGCGGTGGCGGCGTCGCAGCCGGTTTCGCCCATCACGATGGCCCGTTCCCGCTCGGGGTTCGGAAAATCGAAGCGCAGCGCGAGAAAACGTTGGCGCGTGGAGGGTTTCAAGCTCTTCAGCAGATTCTGGTAGCCAGGGTTGTAGGAGACCACCAGCATGAAGCCCGGCGGTGCCGGCAACATCTCGCCGGTGCGCTCGATGGGCAGNNGGCCCGTCGCACCAGACCGTCGCACCACCCTGCAACAGATGCCGCCCCACCAGATCGGCAGCGGATAAATCGTCGTGACAGGCGACGGTATGCAGCGGCAGCTCCAGCCGGGCCGCCATGTGGGCGACGAAGCGGGTCTTGCCGCAGCCGGTGGGGCCCTTGATCAGCAGCGGCAAGCGGTTGCGCCAAGCCGCTTCGAACACCGCGCATTCGTCGCCGAAAGGTTCGTAGTACGGTTTTTCCTGCGGTGGCGGCTGGATATGGGGTTTCATGGCGATTCCCTCCCTTTTGCGAGAGAGGGATTGGCGTGAAAGTAATCGCTCAAGTCGCTGCCGGCTGGGTCGCTCCGGCCTCGACGGTTTGCGGCTTGTCCTTGGCAAAGAAGCTGTAAAGATAAACCGCCAGCCCAGCGAAAAACACCACGCCGGCCAACCAGCGCATCCAGTAGAACATCGCCAGTTGGTCCTGCACCGCCATGAACGATTGCGGATTGGGGATGATGCGTTGCAACCATACTTGCAGAATACCGGCGGCAGTCAGGAACAGAGTGATGAACACCATGGAAACCGTCATCAGCCAGAATGACCACATTTCCAATACCTGCGAACGTTCCGGATTGACCTCGCGCCCACGCAACATCGGCATAGCGTAAGAGATGATGGTCAGCACCACCATCACGTAGGCGCCATAAAACGCCATGTGGCCGTGCGCGGCGGTAATCTGGGTGCCGTGGGTGTAGTAGTTGACCGGGGCCAAAGTGTGCAGGAAACCCCATACGCCAGCGCCGAGGAAGGCCATGACGCCCGTACCGAGCGCCCACAAGGTCGCGGCTTTGTTGGGATGCTGGCGACGGCGGCGGTTGACCATGTTGAAGCAAAACACGGTCATGGCGAAGAACGGGACCGGTTCCAGGGCCGAGAACACTCCGCCCCACCATTGCCAGTAGCCCGGCGTACCGATCCAATAGTAGTGATGGCCAGTGCCGATGATGCCGGTCACCAAGGTCAGAGTGATGATCACGTACAACCATTTCTCGATCACCTCGCGGTCCACGCCGGTGATCTTGAGCAGCACGAAACCCAAGATGGCGCCGAGGATCAGTTCCCACACGCCTTCGACCCAAAGATGTACCACCCACCACCAGAAGTATTTGTCCTTAACCAAGTTGGACGGATTGTAAAACGCGAACAGAAACAACACCGCTAGCCCGACCAAGCCGGTCAGCAAAATGATGCTGATGGCGGTCTTACGGCCCTTGAGGATGGTCATGCCGATGTTGTACAGAAAAGCCAACGCCACCACCACGATACCCAGCTTGGTGGGTAGCGGTTGCTCCAGGAACTCGCGGCCCATAGTTTCTAGCAGCTCGTTACCCGTCATCTCAGCCAGCTTGGCGTAAGGTACCGCAAGATAGCCGACGACGGTCAGCGCGCCGGCCACCAGGAAAATCCAGAACAGCAGGTGCGCCAGCAGTGGACTGTGCAACTCGGTTTCGGCTTCTTCCGGCACCAGGTAGTAAGCTGCGCCCATGAAACCGAACAGCAACCAGACGATCAACAGGTTGGTGTGTACCATGCGAGCGACGTTGAAAGGGATGGCCGGAAACAGGAAATCGCCGATCACGTATTGCAGCCCCAGAATCAGGCCGAACAGGATTTGCCCGACGAACAAACCGATAGCGGCGATGAAATAGGGTTTGGCCACCGCCTGGGATTTGTATTGCAACAATTGCATGATTGCCTTGTCCTCTGTGGTCAGCTTCGGTTCAGCCTTCGATGTTCGGCGGCCATTTTTCGGTATTGATTTCCGAAGTCCATTTTAGGAACGCCACGAGATCGTCCAATTGCTGATCGCTGAAGTTGAATTGCGGCATCTGCCGGCGTCCCGGCACATGGGTCGGTTGCGCCTTGATCCAGATTTTGATGAAGTCCGGGCCGCGCCGTTTGTAGACGTTGCCCAGTTCCGGGGCAAAATAGGCACCCTCGCCGAGCAAGGTGTGGCAGCCGATGCAGTTGCGGGTTTCCCACAACGCCTTGCCGCGGGCAACCTCTTGAGAGGGGGTCTCGGTAGGGATGCGTCCCGGCAGTTGCCAGGTGGTGTGGAAGGTCAGGGCCAGAAACAGCAGCACCGAAAACAGCGTGCCGCCATAAAAGATGTTTCTCGCCATGGATTTGGTGAAGAATGCGCTCATGAGGACCTCTTCTCGACGATGATACGAACCACCCTGATTGAGTCCGATCAGGCGGGAGCAGCGCCCATGTTCCGAAAATAACGGCTTTTGTTCCTTGATAGAGGTCAAGGAATCCTTAACCTTGCACCGAGCACAATCATCGCTGATTTTATGGCGGACCCGAGGGCCGAACTTTATGGATACGATCACCGAATTTCTTGCCGACGAACATCGTTGTTGCGACGAAAGCTTCGCCGCCACCGAGGAGGTGGCCCAAACGGGCGATCTCGCTCGTTGTCGCGCGAGTTTCCAGCAGTTTCGGGCAGCGATGGAGCATCACTTCCAAAAGGAAGAAGCGATGCTGTTTCCCGCCTTCGAACAGGCGACCGGCAACGCGATGGGTCCGACGCGGGTGATGCGGCTGGAGCACCAGCAAATGCGGGAAACGCTCGCCGGAATGGACGACGCGCTCGCCGGTGGTGATTTGGATGATTTTCTGGGGCAAGCGGAAGGGTTGCTGATCTTGATGCAGCAGCACAACATCAAGGAGGAGCAGATGCTGTACCCAATGTGTGACCGGTTGCTGAGTGGCGCCGCCGGATCGGTCATCCAAGCCATGCGCGATCTACCGGCGGCTCAGCCGACATGAACCCATCCGAAATCGTAGTGGATGGGCGAGGGTTGGAACCGCCGGAGCCGATGGAACGGGTTTTGGCGGCTCTGGATCGATTGGAGCCGGGACAGCAGGTGCGATTTCTGATCCACCGCCAACCTTTTCCGCTTTACGACATCCTGCGCCGGTATCGCTATCGTTATGTCGTGGAGACCCGCGCGGACGGCCATTTCGAAATTCTGATTTCCAGCCCATGATGCCGGCCGGACTGTCCTTCGAGCAGGCGCCACCTTTCGGCGTGCCCTTGCGGTTTTTTCTGACCGCGCCCTGGTTTCTGGTGCTGGCGGCAGCGCTATTGTTGTGGCAAGGGCCGGATATTTTTGCAAGCCGCTGGCTGCCGGCCACGTTGGCGTTGACCCATCTGCTGACCTTGGGTTTTATGGCCCAAGTCATGCTGGGAGCGTTACTGCAAATGCTGCCGGTGGTGGTAGGCGTGGTCGTGCCTTGGCCGCGCCTGACGGCGACGCTGATTCACGTCCCTTTGACGCTGGGTACGCTGGCCTTGTGCATCGCGTTTTTGAGTGGTACCCCCGATTGGTATCGCGGTGCCTTATGGCTGCTCGGCCCTAGTTTTGGCGTTGCCCTGACGGCTATCCACTTCGCCTTGTGGCGTGCGCCGGTAGCCGGTGGTACGGTGATCGCCTTGCGCTGTGCGTTGGGGGCTTTGCTGGTCGTGGTTGGGCTAGGTCTGTGCCTCGGCGGTTACGTCGGTTGGGGTCTATGGTTGCCGATCGTGACGACGACCAACCTCCACGCCGTTTGGGGTCTGGTAGGCTGGACTGCGCTGCTGGTGGCGGGTGTAGCGTATCAAGTGGTGCCGATGTTCCAAATCACGCCGTCCTATCCGCGGTGGCTGAGTCGCGGATTCGCGCCGCTGATGGTAACGATATTGGTCGCTTGGTCGATATTCGTGTTGGCGGGTTGGGGTGCGGCAGCGGCGCTGACGAGCGCGGTGCTGGCGATCGGACTTGCCATCTTTGCCGCAACGACGCTGTATTTGCTGGTGCAGCGCCGCCGGAAGATCGGTGATTCGACTTTGGGTTACTGGCGAGCCAGCATGATCAGTTTGCTGGCGAGCGCCCTGTTGTGGCTGGCGGTGTCGTGGATTCCCGCGCTGGGATCGACCCAGCCAGCCGAGTTGCTGTTAGGAATTCTGCCGATCTTCGGTTTCACGGTCGCCGTGATCAACGGCATGTTGTACAAAATCGTGCCGTTTCTGGCCTGGTTTCACTTGCAGGCGCAACTTTTCCAACGAGCGAAAGTTCCGACCATGAAGCGATTGTTGCCGGATACGGCTATCCGGCGGCAGTTTTGGGCCTATCTGGCGGCGTTGCTGTTGTTGCTGGCCGCTGCCCTCTATCCTGCCGTTTTTACCTATCCTGCCGCCCTCGCCTTGGGTGTGACTGGCGCATGGCTGGGGACCAATCTGTTGGGTGTTTGGCGGATGTATCGCCGCGTTGTGCAAGAGGGCTCGGCCGGCTCATCGGCGGTGACCCAATCTGCCGTTGTCCTGGACCGTGCTCGCTCTTCATGATCCCGGTATGAATCGATCATCTCGATTAATAATGGATCGTTGATATTTTGATGCGGTTGTACCAGAATGAATTCAATGTTATTGATTGGCCAACTGCAAATGGCTTGCTCGCTGTCCTCGATGGGGTGACCGGCGTTTGCGAAGATGGCCGATGGCGGAAAACGCGAGGCTGTCTCGAACGTTCTGGGCGTTTTTTCCGCCGATCTTGACCGAGAAGCGGATCGTGGCGAGGAGGGGTGGCGATGACGACTGCAGCGTGCGAAACACTGTTCGGCCAGTACGTAGACTGGTATGAAGCACAAGCCGCCGAGGGGCGCTTGCCGAAGCGGCTGGTCGGCCTGACGGCGGATGGAGGGCGCTTCGAAATCGACTTGGAGTCGTTAACGCTGGGGCCGTTTCAGAAAGACAAGCTGATCAAGTGCGCGTTGGAGATCGAGGGGGCAGATCGCTACGTGTACGCTACTCACATCCGGGTCGAAGACGAGGAAATCCATAAAATCGACGAACGGGTGCTGATCGTGTGCGCAACGGCGGACCGTTACGTCGGCGGCGATTGGGGTATAACGCGAGCAGCGGACGGCACCATCGCGCTCAAGCCGCTTGGAGAGTGGGCGGGGCAGGATCCGGGCCAAACACCAGGGACGTGGTTTCTGACCGATATGATCCTGTTGGAACCGGACGAGCGGGCGCGGTATGCGGCAATGTGGGCGACATTGCGGGAACAAGGCGCGGTTCGCGATACGCGCGGGTGAAAGCCGAAAACGGCGGGCTGCTGCCAGCAACCCGCCGGTTCGGTATCAGCCTTTCGGTAACAGGAAGGCGATCAATGCCGCCGCGAAAATAGCACTGGTAATCACGCCGCTGATATTGGCGCCCAACGCGTGCGGCAGGACGATAACGCCCGGTCCCACCGATTTCTGTGCGACCTTAGCGGTGGTCGGTACGCAGCTTACTCCAGCGATGCCGATGACGGGATTGTACTTTTTGCCCGACCAGTAATACATCACGTAACCGCCGGCAATTCCGCCAATGCCGGAGATCAGCAACGCCAGAATACCCAGTACCAGCAGCTTTATCACCACTGGGCTCAGGATGGTACCTGCCTCGCACAATACGCCGAGCAAGAGCCCGAGGAAGAACGTCGCGCCGTACAGCACGGTGTTGGAGAACAGTTCGTAAAAGTTCGGCAAGTCGCTCTCGCGGATGACCACCCCCAGGAATAGGGACAAGAGCAAAGGCGAAGCCACCGGGAATAGCAGGCTCAGCAATACGCAGGCGATCACGGCGAACACCAGTTTTTCGTTGGGGGTGATCGTCCGAGTCTTCTCAGGCGGCATTGGCAACGCGCGAAGATGCGCGGGGATCAGCAACTTGATCAGATACGGATAACCGCCGTAAGTGAGTCCCAGATACAAGTAGGCCACCACAGTGATTGGCACGAACAGCTTTGGCGCCAATTGCAGCGAAGTGAACAGGACCATCGGGCCGTCTGCGCCACCGATGGTTGCCACGGCGGCAGCTTGTCCGGGAGTCAATCCCAACGCCACGGCCAGCGGGAACACCACGACCGTGCCCAGTTCCGCGAACAGTGCCACGATCATACTCTGGAACGGCCGTGCCATCACGAAACCCACATCCAGCAGCGTGCCGATGCCCATGAACACGAAGCAGGCGATGAGACCATTGCTGAACATGAAGGTGTAGAT
>DEHU01000083.1 GCA_002352125.1 Competibacteraceae bacterium UBA2792
GGCGAGATGAGCGCCCATCACTACTTCCGCGATTTCGCCTATTGCGACAGCGGCATGATCCCGTGGCTGTTGATCGCCGAACTGCTGAGCCGGCGCGGCCAACCGCTGGCGACGCTGGTGGACGCGCGGATGCGAGCGTTTCCCTGTAGCGGCGAAATCAACTTTCGGGTGGACGACGCGCCCGCCAAGATTCGCGAGATCGTGACGGCGTACGCCAGCCAACAACCGGCATTGGACGAAACCGACGGCGTCAGCCTGGAATTCCCCGACTGGCGCTTCAACCTGCGCTGCTCGAACACCGAGCCGCTGTTGCGGCTGAACGTGGAAACGCGCGGCGACGCGACATGGCTGGAACGCCGAACCAAGGAACTGCGAGCGTTGATCGGCAGTTGAGGCGTCTACCGCCGGCCGGTCATGTCCCGCGCAATGCCGTCATCGAAAGACGCGGCGGGTACCGTCGAGCACGAAACAGAAACGTTGGCGACAATACCGAACTTCGCGGCGCCGTCCGGAACTTCGCACGAGTCCACCGAGACAAACTTGCTGCGCCACAGCATTAAACGCTTTCAGGAGACTGCATGTCCCTCGTCCCGAATTTACCGCTGCTGATCGAACCGGAGCAGCTTCAGCCATACCTTGCCAGCCCCGCAATATCGATCATCGATCTGTGCGATCCGTTCGGCCACGCCGCCGGACACATTCCCGGCGCGATCCATCTCGATTACGCGGGGCTGGTTCGAGTCAACCCGCCGGCGATGGGATTGTTGCCAGACGAGGCGCAACTGAGCGCGGTGCTGTCGCGGATCGGCCTGACGCCAGACCGGCACGTAATCGCTTACGACGAGGAAGGCAACGGTCGCGCCGGCCGGTTGCTGTGGACGCTGGCGGCGCTCGGGCACGAGCGCGTATCGCTGCTCAACGGCGGCATTCACGCCTGGGATGCGGCCGGCGGACCGCTGGAAACGTCGTTTCGCCATCCACCGCACAGCGACTATCGAGCCCGCATCACCAACCCGAACGTGGTGGCCGACAAGGATCATGTCCTGGCGCGGCTCGGACAACCGGACACGACCTTGCTGGATACTCGCACCCCGGCCGAGTACGCCGGTCTGGACGTGCGCGCCGCTCGCGGTGGCCACATACCGGGAGCGGTGAACCTGAACTGGACCGATGCCATGGACCCGGCGCGGCAGTTGCGCTTGCAGCCCGCCCCCGTGCTACGGAAGTTGCTGGAACGGCGCGGCATCACCCCCGACAAAGAGATCATCGTCTATTGCCAGACGCACCACCGCTCGGCGCATACCTATTGGGTACTGCGCTATCTGGGTTATCCGCAGGTGCGCGGTTACGCCGGTGCGTGGTCGGAATGGGGTAACGACCCCAGCCTGCCGGTCGAGGTTTAACTGGGCGGTTTACTCCAAGCTTTCCGGCCGAACGAACAATCGCTCGCGATAAAAGCGTAGCTCGTCGATGGAATCGCGGATATCCTGCAACGCCAGATGGGTCGAGGTTTTGCTGAAGCCTCTGGCCCGTTCCGGATACCACCGTCGAGCCAACTCCTTGAGCGTGCTCACATCCAGGTTGCGATAGTGAAAATACGCTTCCAGCTCCGGCATGCATCGCGCCAGAAACCGCCGATCCTGGCAGATGCTGTTGCCGCACATCGGCGACTTGCCTTTGGGCACATGCAGGCCGAGAAACTCCAGAGTGCGCGATTCGGCTGCGCGCTCGTCGATCTTGCTGGCGCGGACCCGAGCGATCAGCCCGGACTCGCCGTGCTGCTTTTGGTTCCAGCCGTCCATCGCCGCCAGCACCGCATCGCTCTGATGGATGGCCAGCACGGGGCCTTCGGCGAGAATGTTCAGTTCGCCGTCGGTGACGACGGTGGCGATTTCGATAATATGATCGGTTCGGGAATCCAGACCGGTCATCTCCAAATCGATCCAGATCAGGTTATCGGGAGACATGGATTTTTCTAAGGGTGGCTTCTTGGAAAAAAAATCGGCTTGCCGACCGGCGTCGCGCGATCGTGGCCACCGCAAGTTTACCCGGATTTCAACAGCCGCGCGCGGCGCTTTCCGCGCAGTGGGTACCGCATGGCCGGTCGCCGGTTAACCCAGCGCCAGCGGGAACGCATCGAGCGCTTGCAAAAGCGCCGCCGGGAATCGGCTGGCCAAGGGACGGATGCTCAGGATGGTGCCGGTCTCGGCCCCGAGCAAACCGGCCTGGTGATCGCTAATCACGGTCAAACGCTGATCGTCGAAAACGGCGCGGGCCAGTTGTGCCGTTGCGCCGTGCGCCAAAATCTGGGACGGCTGGCCTGTGGCGACCGGGTGGTTTGGCGGGCTTTCGATACCGGAGAAGGCGTGGTGGTGGCGGTCGGCGAACGTCACACCCTGCTCGCTCGCCCCGACTACAACGGCCAACTGCGTCCCATCGCCGCCAACCTCGACGCCGTGGCGGTGGTGCTGGCACCCACACCGGAACCGAGCGAATATCTGATCGACCGCTATCTGGTTGCCATCGCCGCCATTGGCGCGCGAGGACTGCTGGTACTGAACAAGATCGACTTGCTGGATCGATCGGGGCTAGCTGCACTGGCCGAACGGTTGGAACCTTATCGCCGAATCGGCTATCCCCTGTTGCTGGCCAGCGGCCACGCCGCGCACGGACTGAACGAGCTGCGCGCTTGGTTGCGCGGGCGCACCAGCCTGCTGGCCGGCCAGTCGGGAGTCGGCAAGTCCTCGCTGATCAAAGCCTTGTTGCCCGATCGGGAGATTCGCATCCAAGCGGTGTCGGCAGCCACCGGCCACGGTACCCACACCACCAGCGCCAGCACGCTTTATCATCTGCCGGACGGGGGCGACCTGATCGACACCCCCGGCGTGCGCAGCTTCGAATTGGGAGAAATCGGCTCGAACGATCTGGATCGCGGATTCCCGGAACTGGCGCCCTATCTTGGCCGCTGCCGGTTTTCCGACTGTCGCCACGAAACCGAGCCAGACTGTGCGCTGCGAGCGGCGACAGAGTGCGGCGAAATCGCCCCGCGCCGGCTGGACAGCTACCGGCAACTGCGGGCCATGCTGCAAGCGGCGGCGAAACTGGGCTGAATCGTCGTGTCCGCCTTTTTGCTCGCGGGCATTCTGCTGGGCTTGAGCGGCGGGCTAGCACCGGGACCGTTGCTGGCCTTGGTCGCCAGCGAAACCCTGCGCCACGGCGTCCGGGCCGGTATCCGGGTGGCGCTAGCACCGCTGCTGACCGATCTGCCGATCGTGCTGGCAGCGGTTTTGTTGCTGCGACCTTTGACCGATCAGCATCTACCGTTAGCGTTGATCCATTTCGGCGGTGGAATGTATCTGGTCTGGTTGGGAATTCTGGGTCTGCGCTTCCAAGGCACGGATTTAGGGTCGGCCGACCCGACCGGCGCATTGCGGCGCGGTGCGATCGCCAACTTCCTCAATCCCAGTCCCTACCTGTTTTGGCTGGCGGTGGGGGCGCCGATCACGCTGGATGCGCAACACCACGGCTGGCCGGCGGTCGCTGCGTTCGTGACCGCTTTCTACGCGTCGCTGGTCGGTTCCAAGGCGCTGCTAGCGATCGCGTTGAGCCGCGCCCGCCCTATCCTGCACGATCGGGGATACGTTGCCCTGATGCGTGGCCTAGGAGTATCGTTGTTGTTGTACGCTGGGTTGTTTTTACGCGATGGTTGGCGGCTGTTGGTAGGTTGAACCGGCCGGCGACAGGAAATCCTCCCTTCAAGCTCAATTTTGTCGAACGGGGCGTCGCATCCTACTGCCGCGGACGATCCACTGCGCTTTTCGGCGCGCACCACGCTTGACAAGCGACCAAAAGCCACTTCGAAAGCAAGGTGTGCTTGGCGCAAGCTTCTCGTAAAACCATCTCGAAAGCGATCCGACAACGGGCCGAAATCAGAGAATGACCGACAGCGACTCGCCCACCGGCCTCCGCCTGCAAACCTGGTTGGTCGTCTTCGTTCTGCTGTCCCTGGCGCTAGCGGCCGGAGGTTACGGCTATTATCGCAGCGAGGCAGAGCGCATCCGCCAAGAGAAATATCAGGATATCGCCGCCATCGGGAAGCTGAAAATCGGCCAGCTCTCGCAGTGGCGGCAGGGGCGCTTGGCCGATGCTCGCCGATCCGCGGCGAGCCCGTTCTTTCGGCGGGCGCTGGCAGAGTGGCGAAAAGCTCCCCAAAACCCTAGCCTCGAAGCGGACTGGCGGCAGCGACTGAAACTGGAACAGCAAGCGTATCGCTACGCCGATGTCCTGCTCCTCGATCCAGACGGCAATATCCTGCTTGCCGTCCGCGAGGATCCCGGCACCGTGGACCCCGCCACGAAGCAGGCCGTCGCGGCGGCTCTCGCCGGTCGCGAGCCGGTGTTTTCCGATTTCTATCGCGCTCCCGACGGCCGCATCTATCTGGACACCGTCGTCTCTATACCCGACGCCGAAGGGCATCCGCTGGCCATACTGATCTTGCGCAGCGACGCGGCGTCTTACCTGTATCCTCTGATCCAGTCCTGGCCCATGCCCAGCCGCAGCGCCGAGACGCTCTTGGCCCGCCGAGAAGGTGAAGCCATCGTTTTTCTAAACGAGCTGCGCCATCGGGCTAACACCGCCCTGTCTCTGCGCATTCCGCTGACCCGGAGCGACCTTCCGGCAGCGAAGGCCGCGTCCGGCCAGGAGGGATCGTTCCAAGGCCGCGACTACCGCGGCGTGGACGTGCTGGCCGACCTGCGCGCCGTGCCCGACTCGCCCTGGTTTCTGGTGGCCAAGGTGGACACCGACGAGATCCTGGCTGAGGCGCGCTACCATGCCGGCATGATCGCCCTGTTCGTTTTCCTGTGCATCCTGTTCGCCGCAGCGACCACCGCCGTCGCCTACCGGCAGCGCCAAGTCGGTCTCTATCGCGATCTATACCGGTCGGAACGGCGGCGGCGAGAGGCGCAAGAAGAATTTCGCGCGATCCTCTACAGCATCGGCGACGCCGTCATCACGACGGACAGCGAGGGGCAGGTTCGGCAAATGAACCCCGTGGCGGAACAGCTCACCGGCTGGCCGGAAGCCGAAGCTTGCGGTAAGCCGCTCGTCGATGTCTTCCGAATCGTCAACGAAGACACCCGCGCCGCGGTCGAAAACCCGGTGCAGCGCGTGCTGCGCGAAGGGGTAGTGGTGGGGCTGGCCAACCATACCCTGCTCGTTGCCCGAGACGGAACCGAACGGCCTATCGCCGACAGCGGTGCCCCCATCCGCGCCGAAAGCGGCATCATCACCGGCGTGGTGCTGGTGTTTCGCGATCAGATCGCGGAACGCGCGGCGGAGCAGGAAGTGCTCCGCAACGAGGCGCGATTGCGCAGCCTGACAAGCATTCTGCAACACCCGAGCGAATCGGTGCAGGTATTCCTGGACTATGCGTTGAACGAAGCCATTCATCTGACCGGCAGCAAGATCGGCTACCTCTATCGCTATTACGAAGAACGCCGGGAATTCGTGCTGAACTCCTGGTCCCGCGAGGTGATGGGGGAATGCAGTATCGTCGATCCCCAAACCTGCTACGAGCTAGACAAAACCGGCATTTGGGGCGAGGCGGTCCGGCAGCGGCGGCCGATCCTCCTCAACGATTTTGCCGCTACCCATCCCCTCAAAAAAGGTTATCCGGAAGGCCATGCCAAACTTTCCAAGTACCTCACCGTACCGATCTTCAGCAGAGGCAAAATCGTCGGCGTGGTCGGGCTGGCCAACAAGGAGAGCAATTACCGCGAAACCGACATTCTCCAGCTTAACTTGCTCATGGAAGCCGTGTGGAAGGTCGTAGAACGACGGGAAGCGGAAGATAAGGAACGCCAAGCCGTGCGCTCCTTGCGCATGCTCAGCCACTGCAACAAAGTGATTGCTCTGGCCGAAGAAGATTCCGGCTTGATGCAGGAGATTTGCCGGATTCTGGTGGCGGAAGGCGGATGGCGGATGGCCTGGGTGGGGGTAGCCGAACCGGGACCGGACAAGCGGGTGCAGCCGGTGGCTCAAGCCGGGTTCGAGGATGGCTATCTCGAAGCGGCCCAAATCACCTGGGACGACTCTCCGACTGGACGAGGTCCCGCTGGCACGGCCATCCAAACCGGCCAGCCCGCGATTTGCCAGAACCTGTCGATCGATCCAAGCTTTGCGCCCTGGCGCACGGAAGCGACCCAGCGCGGCTACGCCGCCGCCATCGCGCTGCCGCTGAAGAACGAAACCGGGGTGTTCGGCGCCCTAGTCCTCTACGCCGCAGAACCGGGCGCCTTGGCTTCGAACGAGATCGACCTGTTGCGCCGGTTGGCCGACAATCTAGCTTACGCCCTGCGCGTGCTGCGCATGAAAGCAGCCGGCGAGCAAGCGGCGCGCAAAAGCGATGCCCTGGAAGCCGAGCTCCATCAAGCTCAAAAGATGGAGGCGGTAGGACGGCTGGCGGGGGGCGTGGCGCATGACTTCAACAACATGCTAGCGGTGATCGCCGGCCACACCGACTTGGCTTTGGAACAGGCGGTTCCCGGCAGCCGGTTGCACGCCGACCTTCTGGAGATCCGAAAAGCCGCCCAACGGTCCGCCGACCTGACCCGCCAGTTGCTGGCCTTCGCGCGCAAGCAGACCATCGCACCCAAAGTGCTCGACCTCAACGACACCATCGCGGGCATGTTGAAAATGCTCCGGAGGCTGATCGGCGAGGACATCGACCTGCTCTGGAAACCTGCCGCCACGCTATGGCCGGTGAACATGGACCCGGTCCAGATCGACCAGATCATGGTCAATTTGGTGGTCAATGCTCGCGATGCGATCTCCGGTGGCGGCAAAGTCACCATCGAAACCAGCCAAACGACGCTCGACGAGGTTTACTGCGAAACTCACGCCGATTCTGTCCCTGGACAATATGTCCTGCTCGCGGTCAGCGACGACGGCTGCGGCATCGATAAAGTGGCCTTGGATCAACTGTTCGATCCTTTCTTCACCACCAAGCCGCGCGGCCAGGGTACCGGCCTCGGCCTGGCCACGGTGTACGGCATCGTCAAGCAGAACCACGGCTTTATCGACGTGTACAGCGAGCCGGGTGCAGGGACGACCTTCAAAATCTACCTGCCCCGGCACATGTCGGATCGGGTCGATGCGAATGCGACGTCAGCATCCTCCGCCGTGCCGACCGGCACCGAAACCGTGCTACTGGTCGAAGACGAAGCGGCATTGCTCAAACTCGGCACCCGGTTGCTCGAACGGCTGGGCTATACCGTGCTGGTCGCCAGTAGTCCCGCTCAAGCGCTGCGATTGATCGAGACTTACCAAGGAACGATCCATCTGTTGCTGACCGACGTGATCATGCCGGAAATGAGCGGCCGCGACCTTTGGCAACAACTTCGTGCTCTGCGGCCGAACCTCAAGTGTCTGTTCATGTCCGGCTATACCGCCGACGTCATCGCCCACCACGGCGTCCTCGACGAAGGCGTCCACTTTCTGCAAAAGCCTTTTTCCAAAGATGCGTTGGCGACCAAACTTCGCGAGACGCTCCAGGAAACGAACGGCGCCGCCTCTTCCTAACCGCGATAGCCATCGCCCATCCGGGTTTGAACGTTGGCGTAACCCAGCGATCTCAGTTGCTCGGCGGCCCGTCGCGCCAAGGGTTCGACGATCTCGATGGTGTAGACTCGCTCGATCAGTTCGAGCCAGCACCGCCGCCTGATAGCCCGATCCCGTGCCGGTTTCGACGGCGGTTTCCTTGGCGAGCGCGGCGGTTTCCGCGTTCAATCGCTGGCGTGGTCCGTCGAATCCGGCGGCGGCCAGCGAACCGGCCGCTCCCAAGCAGAGCAGTAAACCGGTCGCTCGCAAGTGGCCCATAACCGATCAAAAATGGCTTTTCACTGTTCGGAAACAGTAGCTTATGCCAAACACCGCTTCCCGCTCATCGCGGAGAAAACCGTCGATGACCAGCCCACACCAACCACCGCGCTACACGCTGGGCGAGGAAATCGCCAACAGCGTGATTCATGGCGTAGGCGTCGTGTTCGGCATTGCCGGACTTGGGGTATTAACCGCCTTTGCCAGCCTGCACGGCGATGCCTGGCACATCGTGGGTTGCAGCATCTTCAGCGCGGCTCTGATCCTGCTCTACACCGCTTCGACCCTGTACCACAGCATTCCTATACCCCAGGTCAAGGCGGTATTGCGCACGCTCGATCATTCTGCAATTTTCGTCCTGATCGCCGGCACGTACACGCCGTTTCTGCTGGTGAACCTGCGCGGACCCTGGGGCTGGTCGCTGTTCGGCGTCATTTGGGGATTCGCCTTGATCGGGATCGTGTTGCGCATCTTGCGCGGGCGCCGTTCGACGCTGCTGTCGGTCGGGCTGTACGTCGGCATGGGTTGGGCGGTCGTGGTGGCCATCAAGCCGATGCTGAACCACGTCGCGCCGGGCGGATTGCTGCTTCTGTTGCTGGGTGGGTTCGCCTACACCTTCGGCGTGATTTTCTACACTTGGAAACGCCTGCCCTACCATCATGCCATCTGGCACGTTTTCGTCTTGGCCGGGAGCATTCTTCATTTCTTCGCTATTCTGTTTTACGTGATCCCGCTCGCTACGCCGGATCGCGGTAGCCATATCGGCTAGCCTCGACACAAACTTAAAGGGCCTCTTCCAGCGCGTGTGCGACCCAAATCTTATGGAATTACCCTATGCCCACGGCCAGCCTCGCCTTCGGGGCCGGCTGCGCGCCGTGCCCGAAGATTTTCGAGTTCGCGAGGAGCTGAGCTTCGCGCTGGACGGGAACGGCGAACACGTCTGGCTGTGGGTGCGCAAGCGCAACGCCAATACCGACTGGGTAGCGCGGCGGCTGGCAGAATGGGCGGGCGTACCAGCGAGTGCGGTCGGCTATGGCGGCCTCAAGGATCGTCACGCCGTCACCGAGCAATGGTTCTCGGTGCATCTGCCCGGCCGGCCGGAGCCGGATTGGACCGCCCTCGTCGATCCCGAATTCGCCGTGCTGCAAGCGGTGCGCCATTCCCGCAAGCTGCGGCGCGGCACGCTGGCCGGCAACGCCTTCCGTATCGTCGTCCGCGAATTGGATGGCGATCCTGCCGGACTGGCGGAACGGCTGGATCGCGTCGCCAAAACCGGCGTACCCAATTACTTTGGCGAGCAACGCTTCGGCCGCGAGGGCGGCAATCTGGAACGGGCCGAAGCCCTGTTGCGCGGCGAGGAAACAGTGCGCGATCACCATCGGCGCGGCCTGTACCTATCCGCCGCCCGCGCCGCCCTGTTCAACGCGGTGCTAGCGCGACGAGTCGCCGAACGCACCTGGAATCAGCCGCTACCCGGCGAGGTATTGATGCTGAGCGGCAGTCATAGCATCTTTGCCGCAACCGAACTGGACGATACGCTTCGCCGGCGGGTGGCGGAATTCGACTTGCATCCGACCGGGCCGCTGTGGGGAGCTGGAGAACCGCGCAGCGGTGGTCCAGCGCGAGAACTTGAGGAAACGGTTGCGGCGACCCTGCCGGTATTTCGCGACGGACTCGCCTCGGTAGGATTGAAACAAGAACGCCGCGCCCTACGGCTGATCGTGCAGGACGCGACGCTGACACTGCCAGAGGCCGGAATGGCCGTCCTGTGCTTTCGCTTGCCGGCCGGTGCCTACGCGACCACCGCGTTGCGCGAACTCGTCCAGCCATTGGCTTAATGCAGCGCGGACCGGCCAAACATGGTCAAATACTGCGTCTACTGCGTCTGTTCCAAGATCGCCGGGAACCGGCATCGAACAAGGATTCTGCCCCATGAAATTTTGCAGCCAGTGCGGCGCTCTCCTGACCTTGCGCATCCCTGCGGGCGATAACGTGCCACGGCACGTCTGCGACACTTGCGATACAATTCATTATCTGAATCCGAAAATCGTCGCCGGGTGCATTCTCGAATGGCAGGATCGGATTTTGTTGTGTCGACGGGCTATCGAACCTCGCTACGGCTTCTGGACTCTGCCGGCGGGGTTCATGGAAAACGGCGAATCGGCGGTGGCGGCAGCGGCGCGCGAGGCGTTGGAGGAGGCCCATGCCGTCGGCGAAGACCTCGTTCTATACGGCTTGTATTCGCTGACCCACGTCAGCCAAGTGTATCTGATGTTCCGCGGCCAACTCAAAGACGGTTACGCCAGCCCCGGCCACGAAAGCTTGGAGGTGCGATTGTATGCCGAAGACGAAATTCCCTGGGATCAAATCGCCTTTACCGTCGTTCACGAAACCCTGCGCCAATACTTCGCCGAACGTCAAGCTGGCGCGTTTCATCCCCATCTTGGCGACATCGTCCGCGGGCCGGACGGCCGGTTCCACATCCATCGCTACTACTGACCGGTGGCTCGCTCACGTCGTTTAAGTTGAAATACAATCCATCGTTAGCAAACCACGAAAAGCCGAAGGAGTGCCCATGAAACCGTATCTCGTCATTGTGGAAGATCCCGGTTCCGACAAGCTGCTCAACATCGCGCTCATTCGTGCCGAGCACGAACAGCAAGCCGAAACCAAGGCCCAACAATTGTTTCCCAACCTGCCCGACGAAGATTTGTGCGTGTATGACGTGAACGAGCTGGCCCACGACTATCCCGACGGTTGGACCTATCTGGATTAAACCCTCCGCGCGCCGCAGGGCTGCGGCGCGGCGCTCCCTTTGGAGCGATTTCTTGCCGACTCCGGAGACCCCTGCGTGGAGACCCCCACTTCCGAGATCGATGACGGCGCGACGGCCGGCATGTCGTATGTGCTGAGAGAAGAAGAGCAACTGGCGCAAGCGTGGAATACCCGAGACCGCGCCGAGCACGAGCGAAACGTGCGGGACAATATCGACCGGATCAATGGTATCCGCCAGCTCGTCGAAGGATTACGCGCCCAATCCGATTCGATTTGGGAGCGATTCGTCACCTTGACCTTGGAGCGCTTGCTCTCCGAGCAGCTACGCGAGTTTCTCGATCAGATCGAAGCGGAAATCTTAACCTTGAGCCAGCAGTTGGTGGAAGCGGATTGCGAAATCGACCGATTGCGGGCGCGTCTTCAGGAACGACGACGCTCGTTGGAAGAGAAAATCGCTACGCTGGAACTCATGGCGCATCGAACCTCCACGCAAACCCATCTCAACATGATGCTAGCTCGGGTGGAAGGGTTGGAGGCGTACCTGCTCGGCAAAAAAGACGTCACACCGGAAGCCTACGATTTTCACTACAAACGCCACACGACTTTGCCCGGCGATCTGCTGTACATTCGCGTTCGCTTATTGACCACCCGGGTCGCCATTGCGGCGTCCAACCGCAGCAAACAACTGAGCGAGCTGGACGCCGAACTGGCCGCGCTGTTACCCGAAGCCGAGCACTTGAAAGCCGACCTAGCCATCCTGATGACTCGGGTCGAATCCATGAACGAACTGTCCCGCTATTGGCTGGCCTACCTGGATATCGCCCGCGAAAAAATGGATTGATCCTCCCGATCCCAGAACCGGGAAGATCCGGCACGACGGCTACAGCGACCGCACGCCCAGCACGCCCTGCACATCGGCGATCTGCGCCATCACCTCCGGCGATACCGGCGAGGCGGTATCGACCAGCGTGCAAGCGATTTCGCCGCGCGACTTGTTGAGCATGTCCAGGATGTTGATGCCCGCTCCGGAAATCGCCTTGGAAATACGCTCGATCATGTGTGGGACGTTGGCGTTGACGATGGCCAGGCGCGGCCCGCCGTTGCGCGGCAT
>DEHU01000254.1 GCA_002352125.1 Competibacteraceae bacterium UBA2792
CACATAGCGCGATTGCCCTGGCTCGGCCCGGAGGCGATTATGCTTGCAGTTGAGCGAGCTGGTGGCGGCGTTCGTTCAGCAACGTTTCGTAAGCCCGGCTCAGAGCGCGTTCGTAGGCGCAATCGCCTTGTTCGCCCATTTCGTGCAGGCGGGTTTCGAAAAAAGCGATTTCCTGGCGCAGATAGTCCGTCACCCGGTAATCGGCTACCGGATGGCCCC
Organism: Competibacteraceae bacterium UBA2792; assembly: GCA_002352125.1. Taxonomy (GTDB): domain Bacteria; phylum Pseudomonadota; class Gammaproteobacteria; order Competibacterales; family Competibacteraceae; genus Competibacter_A. The sequence continues at coordinate 220 of DEHU01000254.1, forward strand.
GGCCCGGATGGCGGGTACACAGCGTGATATTGGCGTACATGGATTGCTTCTCCTCGATTTCTATTTTCCAGGCTTGCAGAGTAAGGTTGCCCGGTTAATTTTATATGACGCTTTGGCGGGAAAGCGTTTCGCGAGGTATGGAAGCTCTTGGCTGAATTCATGTCCAAAGCGTCTTTGGCTAGACTATCGATGGAGATATGATCCATATCGGCCCTGGCTATCTTGCGGACGGTTTGATATAGACTCCGGATTCAGTCGAAAAATCGCTCTGCGTCCAGCATCGGCAACACTCGCTGTATGATCGGATCGGCGGCGAAATAGCGCTGAACGGCGCCATCTCGCAGGTGGTTCGCCAGTGCGATCAAAATCATGCTCTGATCCAACGCCAGGTAATTGTGCGCTACCTGCCCAGTGCGCGGATCCACCGCATCGTAGAAGCCGAAGTCCCCGTACAGCGGATAGCGTTCCGCCAGTTGCCGGAGGTTGGCGATGGCCGCTGTCGGCTCGACCGACAGCGCCAACGCCGCCGCGTGCGGGGTTACCGCACCGCTTCGATAGCCCAATGCGCCTAGAATGCGAACGCCGTATTCGCCGTAGCCATTGCCGGCCGGAGTCGAACTGGGCGATAAACCCCACACCGGATAACCCAGATGCTCCAGCGCAAAGCGGCGGTGAATTTGCGCGTGCGCCAGCGCGTTCCGCCCCAGGCTAGCCGGCGCGTAACGCAGCTCGTCCAGCACCAGCAACGGCATCAACGCCTCGAACAGGCTGCCGCCCCAGGATGGCACGTATTTCAGCCCCTTCCAGAAATAGTAGCCGCCGGCAACCCGGTAACCATCGACCGTCTTGTCCACGCGGCGCTTGGGCGACTGCGATTGCCAGTCGAAACTGGCTGGAAAGGTGCGCGCCATGCGATACCAGTGTTCTGCCGGCGCCTCGCCTTTGCCGATGGCGATCAAGCTGCCCAACCGAGCCTCGCTGTAAAGCAAGCCATAACTGTATTCGGAACGTTGCGGCAGGTTGACGTAGTAACCGTGCATCATCAACTGTTCGACCGGATCGTAGAAGAAGCGGTAGTCCTCCCGGCCGATCAAGCGACTGCAACGGCCGGCCAATTCGGGAACCGCGTTGCGCGCCACCATCAAGCCGGCGGTCAGCCACGCCGAATCGACGAACGAGACGAAGTGGCTGGTGCGTTCGAGCGTGGTGGTATCGTAGTAGTTATAAAAAAATCCACGGTAGGTTTCGAGCCGTTCCAGCGTATCCAGGACTCCGCTCAGGCGTGCTTGGGCCTCCTTCGCGTCGATCAGGCCCAACTCCCGCGCCGCGACGATATCGAGCACGTACAAACCGATGTTGGTGACGTTGGTGTAATCGCCCAACCAAGCGCGTGCGGGCTCGATGGAGCCGTTCAGGCGCACGGTGTCGAACGGCAAACCGTGCTCGCGGTCGCTCAATGCGGTCAATCCCCGCCAGGTATCGCGTGCCAATCGCTCCAGAAATGCCCGGTCGTCGGCGGGCAACTCCGACGGATCGATTACCAGCCGTTCCGGCCAGCCGGCCAGTCGAGCGCGAATGTACGGCTGGGCTGCTGCCTTGCCGCCCAAGCGGTGCTCCCAGGCCGTTTTGAGCGGCGGAATCACCGGATCGCGAACGCTGGGGCCGGCTTGGCCGGTCTTGAGCAAGGCGATGTCGTCTAACCAGTACCCGCCGGCGGCCAGCGGCGAACGGCGCGGCTGCAGGACGATCCCGAACTGGCGCAAATGCTTCCAGTCGGCGATGCCGCTCATGAAGTTCAGCGGTACCCGAACCTGTTGCCAGTCGCCGCCGATACCGGTCACCACGGTGCTGCCTTTGCGCAGCAGGCCGAACGGCCCGCCCGCCAACGGTTGTTTAAATTCGATTTTCAAGGTACCGGCGTAACCGCTGCGCTCGTCGCCCCGAATCCAGAATTCGAGATGATCGTAAGCCGAGGCATCGAGGCCGGGCAGGGTGAGCTGCCAGCCGATATCGCCAGTGGCATCGGGGCCGAAGCGGTAGCGAAGATGTAAAGCCCGGCCATTGCCCGCCCGTTGCGCCGGCTCGATCCCGTACCAAACCCGGCCGGCGCCGATGCCCGGCTCGGCGGTCCAGCCGCTCATGGCGATACCGGGAAGCGGGCCGGCGGCTCGCTCGAAATCGTGCAGCAGCAACCTGACCGGTTCGGGCCGGGCAGGCGAATCAGCGGCCAGCGCGATGGCGCCATAATCCAGCAACCATAAACCAGAGGCGAGACAGTAGAGGCGAAGAAGAGGCAAAACTGCCGAGCGCGACATCTGTTGAGTGGATTTCCAGCTATCTAACATATCTAGCAAATCGTACCAATAATGGATCGGCATGGCGTCAGGCGAGGCTTTTTTGAAGCAATGCCGCGATTTCGTACGCCGGCACGGGACAGCTTACGTGATAACCCTGTATTTCATCGCACTGGTTGGCCCGCAAGAACGCCAGTTGCGTCTCGTTTTCCACGCCCT
>DEHU01000092.1 GCA_002352125.1 Competibacteraceae bacterium UBA2792
GGATCGTGATCCGCCAGCCACGCGAGCCGCAGTTCGGCTTTTTTTCTGGCGGTAATATCCATGCCGATCGACAGGATTGCGGGCGCATCATGACCTTGTCCTTTGAGGCGGGAATGTTGCCAGACGACGTCGAGCAAGTTCCGGTCTTTGCAGCGAATGTCGCGCTCTTCCTCGATATGTTCCCGCTCGCCGGACACCAGTTCCGCCAAATGGTTTTTTACCTGCTCGACGCTTTCTTCCCGGGCCAGCAAGGCGACGAACGGCCGTCCGCGCAATTCTGCCAGCGTATAACCCGTGATGGTTGCCCCATAAGGGTTGATCATCAGAATTTCATTATTTCGATTCTGGGTCAAAATGATGGCTTGGGCGGTTTCCAGTACGTGCGTGACGAAATTTCGCTGCTCGGTAATTTCGTCCATTCGCTCGGAAAGATCTCGTGTCTGCTTTGCCACCTCGGTGTTCAGGGTTTCGAGCTGGAACGACAACGCGACCGCCGTATCGTTTAACACATCGACTTCGTCTCTGACGAGATGCGGGAACCCGGTTTCCGATATCGCCGTGCGGATTTTGGCAAAGGCGCCTTCGGCGAGCCAAGGCAGGTTGGCCGCCGCGCGCCGCAGCCGCGACATGGGCGCCCACAGTATCGCCAATAACAAGAGCTCCGACAGCACTAACCCGATGGTGCCCAAGAAGATGTTGCGTCGAAGCGCGTTACGGATTTCCGCCATCGCGTCGCTGATATCGGCCACGGTAGCCAAATAAGCCTGTTCGCGTTCCTCGAAACCGGCCAATGGAAAAAGCCGGATTTCGTGCTCGCGCCCGTTGGTACCGATATAGATCGGCCCTCGAACGGCGTCAAATAAGGTTTTTGCCTCCGCCGCAGCGTGCAGAATACGCAGATTGATTGACGCATTGACCAGTGCTACTACGCGGACGTTCCATTGCCGAAGCCAACGCTCGCCGTTGTTGTTCGTGACGCCATTGGCTTTGGCCCGGCCAATGAGCAAGCCGGGGCCGGTGCCGGAAACTCGCTGGAAGTCGAGCACGACATCCGCCAGAGACACACCGACGACCAACGCATCGTCAGTGCCTAGAACGGGGGCGATGGCGTACTGCAAGCAGATGTCGAAGCAGTCGATCAGGCTGGTGGGGCTCTCCGTGGCGACGACTTGTCGAAGCGCCTCCGCGAGAGCCGTTCGTTCGCTGGCGTGCGCATCCGAGCCGTGCGTGGCCAAGTGCTGACCATTCGCGGAGACGAGCAGGATACTTTCCGCGCCCATGTTCAGCTCCAAAATTGCTGCCAGCCGCTCGAATTCGGTGATGATCTTTTCTTCGAGCTGTTTTCCGGCAGCCGCCTGAACGCTGAGCAGAGAGGCCACTATCGTGCTCCATTGCCGCAACCGCTTGTCCGACTGATCCAGTAAGCCTTGAACTTGATGGGCGTATTGGCTTTGCAGTTCCGCGCGCCGCCGCTCGAACTGACTATGCAGTTCGATGTGATTGATGGTTACCAGCGCGCCGGTTACCAAAATGAGAGCGATGCTGCTCAACAGCAGAGCTTTCCATTTGAGGCTTAGAAAGAAACCAGAGCGGACAGGCGGGTGCATTCGCTATAATTCCAAAGACAGTCTGTAACACGACCAACTCAGGGCCCGCTATTTGCGAGCCCGCGCAGACCGATAACATTGGCCATGTTGAAACTTTAAAATTTGGTTAACTCCTCTGGTTCGATGCATCAGTTCGAGCAACCGGTCAAAATGCCAATACCCTAAGTATAATGCCGAATAGCCTGCCTGATTGCTACCGCCAAGACGAAATAGTAAATTTTTTGCGGCATCTGTTTCTGAGTTAGCTCGAATTTATAAAGTATTTTCGTCAGCGCTAACCGCGTTTTCAAAGGAGATCAAAAAATGAGCGAAAATAATTGCTTGGAAATAAATTACCTCGCATTAATAGCTAAGATGGTTTCGAAGTATAAACATCGTACTTATGAGCTCATGCAATTAAAGAAGGGGGATAAGGTACTTGATGTGGGTTGTGGTCCAGCAACGGATACAATTACACTCGCTTCGCTTGTAGGTGAAACAGGGCAAGTCTTTGGAGTAGATATAGACGAGCAACAAATTATGCATGCCAACCAGAAAGCAGTTGATGCTGGAGTAAATAAGGTGGTAACCCATTATTTGGTTAACGGCTATCAACTTCCTTTTGGGGCGGACTGCTTTGACTCTGTTCGCAGCGAGCGTGTTTTTCAACACAATGCAGATTCAAATCAACTTCTTAAAGAAATGATACGAGTGACAAAGTGCGGCGGTTGGATTGTCGTGCTCGACACGGATTGGAGCACGATGTCTATAGATACCAACTTGGTTGATATCGAGCAAAAAATCAAAAAAATTCATGTGGAAAAAACCTTCAAAAATAGCTTCGCTGGAAGACAACTTTTTCGCATGCTTATTGAAGAAGGCCTGCATGATATCCATGTAGAAATGGCGCCAGTATTTGCAACGAATTATCGAATCAGTCGCCAAGCAGCCTGTTTGGATATGGCTGAAAAACTCGCATTAGAAGCTGGTGTGGTCTCGCAATTTGAGTTGGACGCGTTACATGCTGATCTCGAAAAAGCGGATTTCGAAGGAAAATATTTTTCTGCAATACTTCAGGTGTTGGTTGCGGGACGCAAGCCATTCGTACAAGAGCCAACTTGACGCTGATTGAGTACTGGTGTAAGTGAATAATCCAAAGTTATCCGGTATTCTGATTCAATGTTTTCAAATAGTTGGAGCATTGAGGGCCGGACGGAATTTTGATCAAGCACTTACTTAGCAGGAATTCAATTTTTATTTGATCTAGTCTTACTCAAAATCTAAAAACGGAGGCCTGCTGCAAGCGCAAATAAGTGCCAATGCTGCTCTAAATCAAAAGGATCAAGATTTTCCTGGAGTGGTAGAAGCCAAGCTGTGCCGTTTATATAGTGATATTCGGCAGCCAATAAGAAAGATGGATTTACATAATAACGTAGGCCAATGGTCCAATCTTTGGCGAATCGAGAATGGGCAGGATATCCTGTATTGTCTTGGAATTTTTTCCCATTTTTATCTTTGCGGTCAACGTAAAAAGCGTCATATCGACCGACGGCATACAAATCATCGCTAAATCGATATAAAGCTTGGAGGTAATAACCTTCGCCAGTAATGCTATTATCAAATTCGCTACCGAATCCAGTGGTTGTGGATGAGCGAATCGCATATTCGGAAGTGATGCTCAATTTTTCTTGATTGTACTGCATAGAAACAACTAACGGTTTGAATATTTCTTTTCCAGACAACAAATCATCGGGAGGAAGAAGTTTGGATTTATACCGAGTATCCAAACGCGCAGCAGTAATAGCCATACGGTATCTACCATCGCCTAGATCATAAATAAGCCGACCGATATACGATAGTTTCGAATAGGTGTTCCCTGGAAAATCAGCACCTAAAGTGACAATCTCAGTATCTAAGCTCTCGCCCCTAGGAATCATCGCTTCAAGGTCTAAAGATAAATTTCCCCAGTCGTTTCGATATTCTCCATAAAAGAGGCCGCCATCTGCAGATAAAGCTAAATCACGCGTGGCATCCGCATAGATAGATTGAGGGAGTATTATAGTCGGTCTAGTAAATAGTACATCTCGGGTTTCGCTATAAAACCCGTAGGGGTTCTTAACACGCCCGAGACGCACTCCAAAACGAGAATCGGCCGTTGAAAGAATAGTGTAATCGAGCAAGCCGAAATCCAGCTCAATGTCATGCTCGTGCCTAGGTCCGGCTCGCCGGAATAATGCTTGCGCCCCAAATCGAAGGTCAGTGAAAGGCGACCAAGAAGCATTTAATCCAGCTTCGGTGAAGTCTAGGCTACCTCCGGAGTCGCTCGATCCAAAAAGCTGATTATCAGAGGTTAGAAAGTATCCTTGTGATAAGAAGCCATGAACTTGGATATCGTCGGTTAATTCTATAGCTTGTGCCTGCCCAGAGAAATGCAAACAAAAGATAAAAAGACATACAATAATAAAATTAAATAATTTACTGATCACGGCAAAATTTTTCACGCTAGAAGGGTTGCGAATAAGCCAGAAAGCTAAAATCGTTGCTTTCAGATTTTTATCAAAACTGGCAAAGCATATGATCTTTTTTCATAAAAATAAGAATTTAGATTAAACGAATATCATTTGGTTACGCTGAATACGCAATTTTCCAGCTAAACATGTTGATTGATAATGTTTTTATTTTTAGCTAGCAATATCAGCGACTTGTAGCTTACTAAATTGTTGATTGCAAAGGACGTATTCCCAGAAAAATTAATATCTTGCCGAATAAAACCAGCGCTATTATGTTTGATATGTTTATTTTAGAGATATAGATTTAACAGTCTCATCGATCATCGATTTACTTAAGTAACCTATAGCTCCTGGTGTTAAACTAACAATCGAGCGCATTTGTTGCTCTGATTTGACTTTAATAGGTTCTTCTCCTGTCCCTGAAAAAACTAGACGGTCCCATGCCGAGCGTAATTGATAAGGAAATACATGAAGGACATATTTCGAAAACGTAATGTGCAGAGGATCATCATCAGGTAATACAAAGACTCTGATCGGTGAACCATCCTCCCATTTCCTCAATCGCATTCCAAATATTGCGTTTAGTGCATTTTGCGACAACAAAACATCGGTATTGGTTGTCTTATTGACAACAACGATAGGCAAATCTTCTGCTGGTGCCATGCTAGTAATGCAAAAGGCAAGAATTCCCAGCAAATATGTAAAACGTCCCGTCATTATTTTCAATATTAATCAGCAGATCAAGCTCCCTCCTCAAAAAGAAAAGGGATATTTTAAGATGAAAGAACCAATTAAGAAGATTGGGAAAATATTCCATTTTTTGTCAGCAACTCCCATATTTGCCGATCAGTCCGATAAACATGCTCCAAAATTGCTGGGATGTAGCAAAAATACCCTTTACATGGACCATAATAATCAATTATTGGGCTGATAGGCGCAAAATCGATTCCAAATGATCGCAAAAATCTTGCACAAGCTAGTTCCATTCCTGCATACCAATATCTCAAATTATGTTCAAAACTCATTTGTACAAGCCCCATGACCAGCCCAAGAACGGTATGGGGAAATCTTCGGCGTGGAGTACTCCGGCGGAGATCTAGACCGTCCCATTTGGTAAGAGGGTTACGTCTTCCATCTTTTTTGGTGAAGTCTTCGAGTTCTTGCAGTTCTTGCGCTATGCCATGCGGCTGTCCAGTCTCTCCTCTGCGCCCACGAAATTCGGGTGCTATTATCAGTCGTGAAACCTCACCGATAAGAGCATGCGGGAAAATTTCTAATCCAGTAGCTTTTTCGAGTGGAAATTTAAATTGACCCTCTGAAGTATGCAATATGATTCTCACTGTTCCAGCGGTATGACCGGTTGGTTTATGCATAAGAAGGCAATGTAATGACTGTTTATCGTACTGATCGTATTCGAGTTCATCTGGGTAGTTTTCAGCATTAAAACCTGGAATAAGTGCTTCTTTACAATATACTTCGTAACGCAAACGATAGCACTTTTCTAATCGTTCTGGTGTATCTGCTAAAATCAATTCGAAATACTGGCTAAATAAATCAAGAAGGTTTTTCTGAGTATCCATTAGATATTAACCTTTAGCGCTAGTTTGTTTATAGCAAGCAAATCTTAAGTGTTTGCGGGCGATTCACGTTGGTGGTGTTGGGATGTTAGAAATAATGAAAATCAATGGCTTATTGAATAATAATACTAGTATCATTGGTTGTTGAGCTCCACTTTCAAAGTCCATAGGTTAACATTATACAGGGTCTTGATTTTAGTCTGATAAAGTTACTAATCTAGTGAATATTCCATCCAAACATTTGGATCTTCGTAAATTCCAATATCTTTTTCTATATCAATTCTTATTGGCTGTAAAGCTTCTGGAACTATATAGTTTCCACTTTCAGGAAAAATCATCCCTGTCCAATTTTCCCAATCAATTACCTTACCACTAATCAACATTGAACGTGGTGCAGCAGTCAGAATTTTGCCTCCCATTTTCCAGTGAGCCCTGATCCACGGATCAAAGGGTGTACCATCTGGACGTTTCCAACAAATATAATTTTCTATAGGTGTTAAAGGATACATCTTCTTAGAAGTAGGGCGCACTGGAGCGAGCATGTATTTTAATCCGTGTCGAACACCAATTTTTTTTATCTCTTCGATTATTTGATAGCTTAAACTTTTCCCCTTGTGAGCAGGAGAAATGACTGCTCCAAGAGCACAGATAGTCGTTTTTTCGCGATCTCTTTGTCGATCATCGAAGGCTTGTTCATAAGCTGCATCCCAACCATCTGGTAAACCATCAACCGAACCATCCCACACGATGGGGATTGCTGCTCCATAGGCAATTACCTTTTCTTGGCTGTCGCAGAGCAGAGCGAGAAAGTCACTATAATTTTTAATATAATCTTCGATATATTTCAGTGTTAATGAGCCTTTTTTAATATATTCCGGCCATTCGTTCTCCCGTAGATTGATAGCTTGTTGTAAAAGATCTGGTCTGTCTAGAATAGATAAAAATTTATTATTTGTAGGCGCTGCTTCGATATTGGTTCTTCTATTCATCGTATTTTACCTGTAAGTCTTATAGCTAATATACTTTAGGAGTTTTTGTTTTATTTTATAGATTAATTTCGACACTCGATCTTCATCACGAAATCGCGAGCCTCGGCGGCGATGGCAGTAGCGGCACGTGGGGCGCCGGGCGCGCGACGCCGGTAATCCACCCCAGCCGCTTCCAGAAACCCGCACGCCAACGCGGCCTTGATAGCGAAATTGACGTTCTGCGGAAGATCGCCGGTCATCTCGTGGACTCGGACCACGTTCAATTTTGAACTGACCACTCCCACCACCGTCCCGTCGCTGTCCAGCAACGGGCCGCCGCTGTTGCCGGACTGGGTCGGCGCGGTGAACTGCAAAGAACGGGTATCGTCGCCGGGGCCGATCAACGAGCTGACGTTGCCGGTCGTCACCTGTGGTCCCGAACCGAGCAAACCGCCCAGCGGATAGCCGACCACCATCACCGTTTCGCCCAACCGTGCTTGCGGTCCGTCGCGAAACGTCGCCACGCCGGGCGGTGGGGAATCGGCCCGCAATAGCGCCAGATCGTTGGTGGGATCGGCGAACACCAGCTCCAACGAACAGCGATGCTGAGGCGAACGGGCCAGAATTTCGCGAGCATCTTCGATGACGTGATGGTTGGTCAGCACGTAACCGTTCGGATGGACGCAAAAACCGGTCCCGCTGAACGATCCGCCGCCTGGTCCTGTTTGCCGCCGCCCGTCCGATCCGCCGGCAGCGGGATATCCTGGTGCCGGTTCCGGCAAGCGCAAACCAAAATGGGCCGCTAGCGCCGGCAAGCCCGCCGCGAATCCCTGGCCCACCGCTCGGAATTTCCATTGCCCTCGATGGCGGTAGAGTTCGGTCAGGATCATGGCCGTCTCGCCGCGACTGGCCAGCGGCAGCGGAAACAATGACAAAGGTCGAGCCGCCGCATCCGCCAGCCAAACGCGGATGGCGGAGAATACCCCGAACGTGGTGCCGCGCGGCAAGCCTGGCTTGACCGCCAGCACGATCGCGATGCGAGCCACCGTCGCCGGCACGGCTTCCAGATCGACCCGGTATTCGCCCGGTGGCCCGGCGAACACCACCGATCCGTCGCGGGAACGCGGCTGTTCGGCGCTCACCAGGTCGTCGGGATCGCCGATTTGCCCGTCGGCACCCAACAGGACGACGCCGGATTGCAACCGCGCGGCAAACTCGTCGTCGGGATCACCGCTCACCCCGACCACGACCTGACCGGTGCCGACCGGGTGATTTTGTCCAGGCAGAAGTTCTTGCATGATCCCGCTTCTATTTTTGGCCGGCTCGTTGGCTCAACCGGCCGGCAGCAGTTCGGAAAAATCGTCGATCGCTGGGAATTCGCCCGGCGGCTGGGGCGGATGGGCAGAATCTGGCCGCAGTACCGACACCAGATACGCGATGCCGTAGGCCCAAGCCGCGCGCAAAATCGATAAGTTATCATCGACCAGCAGCGTCGTGGCGGGATCGAACGATTCCCGTTCGCGCAAGCACGGCCAAAATTCCGGTTGCTCTTTGACCAAACCCAGTTCGTGCGCGCAGACGATGCTATCGAAGTGCCCGGCCAGCCGGGTTTTTTCCATCTTCAGCGCCAAGCTTTGCGGATGGGCGTTGGTGACCAGCACCGCCCGCTTGCCGGTGGTGCGCAGCGCGTTCAAAAAATCCAGCGCGTGCGGATGAACGGCGATCAAGTGGCCGATTTCGCGTTTGAGGGCCACGACGTCCAGCGCTAGCTCCCGGGTCCAGTAATCCAGGCAATACCAGGCTAACGTTCCTTCCACCGCCCGCGTGCGGGCCGCCACTTCGGCGCGAGCCCGTTCCAGCGGCAAGCCGTGACGGTCAGCATAACGTTCCGGGATCAAGTCTCGCCAGAAATGGTTGTCGAACCGTAAATCCAGCAGCGTACCGTCCATGTCGAGCAAAACGGTCCGAATTTGTGGCCAGGGCAACCGCGTAGTCATGGTTCTGGTCCATCGGCAAACGGTCTCGTGCGGGCAAACTTGTGTAAAATTAAAGCAGACTGCCAGGGTTTGTGCAGAACTCCGTTTTAGCTTGGGCAAGTTTCGGGCTGGTATCACGCCAACTTGCGGCAAAACGGCGGAGTTTTGGCCGCGAATCGCTGGCGCATCGTCAACCCGACCCGCGAGGTTGCCCGCGTCATGACCGACGCTCCCGATATCGATTTGTCCGCTCTGGTAAAGCCAGTTCAGGCCATTGCCCAAGAGGCGGGGCGTCGTATTCTGGAGGTGTATGCCGGTTCTTTCAGCGTGACCGCAAAAGCCGACCAGAGCCCGGTTACTGCCGCCGACCTCGCTGCCCACGATTGCATCCTGCGCGGGCTGGGGGACCTGACGCCCGATATCCCGGTGTTGTCCGAGGAAGCGCCCGACGTCAGCTTCGCCGAGCGCAGCCGCTGGGAATGGTTGTGGCTGGTGGACCCGCTCGACGGTACCCGCGAGTTCATCAAGCGCAACGACCAGTTTACGGTCAACATCGCTCTGATCCATCGCCACGAAGCGGTCCTCGGATTGGTGCTGCCGCCGGTCAGCGGCGTTTGCTATTACGCTTATCGCGGTGGTGCCGCTTACAAACAAGCCGCCGGCCAGCTCTCGCACCGCATTCGGGCCACGCGGATCTGTCACTATCCGGTTCGCGTGATCAGCAGCCAAGAATCTTACCGCACTCGCCGCCTACAGGAGTATCTTAGCCGTCTCGGTCCGCACCGGCACCGGGGAATGGGCGGCGCCTTGAAATCTTGCTTCATCGCCGAAGGCGAAGCCGATCTGTATCCTCGTTTCGGCCCGACCGGCGAGTGGGATACCGCCGCCACCCAGGTGATCGTGGAACAGGCCGGGGGCTACATGACCGACATGCAGTTGCGGCCGTTGCGCTACAACGCGCGGCCGGTGCTGATCAATCCGGATTTTTTTGCGTTCGGCGACGCCACCCGCAACTGGTCCCAATACTTACCGCATCGTCACCCGCACGGGTGGCCAGCTTAGCTCCGAGCCGTGAGCTAGAACGACGAGGCTTCGAATCTCGCCATGCCATACGAACGTTATCGCCGCGATTTGCAACGGGAAGGTTTCCGGCACGACCCCGCCCAGGAACGGGCTATCCAACACTTGCAAAGCATCTACGACCAACTGATGGCCCGGCCGGAGCCGGCTCCCAGCAAAAAATCCGGGCTGTTCGCTCGCTTGGCCAGCCGCGACAAACCCGCTGTCGCCGGCGCTGCGGCCGTGCGCGGGCTGTATCTGTGGGGCGGCGTGGGGCGTGGCAAAACCTATCTGGTGGATACGTTCGTGGATGCCCTGCCGCTGGAACACAAGCAGCGCATTCATTTTCACAGCTTCATGCGATCGGTGCACGCCGAACTAAAGGAGCTGAAAAACCAGCAGGATCCGCTGCGGGTCGTTGCCCGTCGTTTCGCCGAGAAAGCCCGGGTCATCTGCCTGGACGAATTCTTCGTCGCCGATATCACCGACGCGATGTTGTTGCACGGCTTGCTGAAAGAGCTGTTCGCCAATGGCGTCACCCTGATCACCACCTCCAACATCGAGCCGGACGGGTTGTACAAGGACGGTTTGCAGCGTGCCCGCTTTCTGCCGGCCATCGAGTTAATCAAGCAAAATCTCGATGTGCTGAACGTGGATGGCGGCATCGATTACCGGTTGCGCTACCTGGAAAAGGCGGAAATTTATCATTCTCCGCTGGACGAGCGGGCCGAACAGATTTTGAATGATCTGTTCGGCAACATCGCGCCCGAACCCGGCCATCGCGGCGGCGATCTGGAGATCGAGGGTCGCTTCATTCCAACCCTGCGCGAGGCCGATGGCATCGTCTGGTTCAATTTTCGGGCGATTTGCGACGGACCGCGCGGTACTGCCGACTACATCGAAATCGCCCGCTGTTTTCACACCGTGCTGATTTCCAACGTGCCGGTGCTGGACTGGCAGATGGAGAACCAGGCGCGACGCTTCGTCAATCTGGTGGACGAGTTCTACGACCGTGGCGTCAAGCTGATTTTGTCCGCTGCGGCGCCGGTGCTGGAACTCTACACCGGCGAGAAGCTGAAATTCGAATTCCAGCGCACCGTCAGCCGCTTGCAGGAAATGCAGTCGCACGAGTATCTGGAACGGCCTCATCTGCCGTAGGATCGATTTGATCGCACATGATCCGGAATCGGTCTATTCTTTTCCGAAATTGTGTGGCGATGAACCGATCCGCATCGGTCGATGGAGTTTTCCGATGGTCGTTCCCGATCACCGCTTTGGCGAAAAATTGGTTCAGTTGGGAGACGCGCTGGACGATGCGATCCAGCGGCTCGCGACTCTGTTCGATCTGATCCCCGCCGCCATCTACGCCCTCGAAGCGATCCCCGGAACCGCCAGCGGTTTTCGGCCTACCTACATCAGTCCCCAATTCGAGGCCATTACCGGTTACTTGCCAACCGATTGGTGGCAGCCCGGTTTCTGGATTGGCCACATTCACCCCGAAGATCTCGAAAAAGCGTTGGTGACCCAGCGATGCCTTGGGCGCGAGAAGCGGATCGAGCACGAATATCGTTTTCGCCATCGCGACGGGCATTACGTTTGGATTTGCGACCGTTTGACCGTCCAGCGCGACGCCAGCGGGGGCATTAGCTTAGTCGTCGGTGCGTGGTGGGACATCAGCGCGCGCAAGGACGCCGAGCGACTACTGGCGCTCCAGCGCGACTTGCTTCTGGCGTTGCGCCAAACCGACGCGCCAGAAGCCGCGATGCAGGCGATCCTCGATGCCGCCTTGAGCCTGCCCGGCGTCGATTGCGGCGGTATCTACGATGTCGATCCCGCCGATGGCCTACTGACGTTGGCTATTCACGCCGGCGTGTCCGCCGAATACGCCGCGACGGTTCGCAGTTATGCCCGCGATTCCCGCTGCGGCGCCATCGCGCACGCCGGCCGGCCGCGTTACAGCTTTGATCGGACCGATCCCTTGGAAGTGTTGCCCTACATCCGGGCGGAGGGTCTGCGCGCCCTGGCCATTATCCCGATCCTGCACGACCGGCAACTCGTCGCGTGCTTCGATCTTGGCTCGCGCCAAGCCGACTCGATTCCCGACGCGACCTGCCGGGCGCTGGAAACCCTGGCCTTGCAGTTGGGCGAGACTTTGTTGCGCGTGCGCAGCGAAGCCGACGCCAAGGCCCAGCAACGCAATCTGCTCGCGCTGTTCACAGCGCTCGACGACTGCGTTTTCGTGGTCGATGACGGCGGCCGCATCGTCTACCAAAACCCGGCGGTCGAACGCCGGCTCGGTTACAGCACAGCAGAACTCCAAGGTCGCTCGGTGCTGGCCGTCCATCCGCCGAATCGGCACGATGAGGCTACGACGATCCTTCGCGACCTGCTGGCTGGCCGAGGCACGATAAGCCCGATCCCGCTGCAAACCAAGGCCGGCGATCTCGTTCCGGTCGAGACGCGCGTTTCGCGAGGCGAATGGAACGGCCGCCCGGCGCTGTTCGGCGTCAGCCGCGATATGACCGAATGGCACGCTGCCCAGGAAGCGTTGTGCGACAGCGAAGTCTTGTTCCGCGCCATGGCCAATTCGGCGCAGGATGCCATCGCCATGATGGATGAGCAGGGCTCGATCTCGTTCTGGAACAAGGCGGCGGAACGCATTTTCGGTTACGCGCCCGAAGACGCCATCGGCCAGGACGCACACGCGTTACTGGCGCCAGCGCGTTATCGCGAGGTGTTTCAGTATGCATTCGCCCGGTGGCGCCAGACTGGCAACGGCGAAGCCATCGGCAAGACGATCGAGCTGGTTGGTTGCCGCAAGGAGGGCATCGAATTCCCGATCGAGCTGTCGCTCGCTTCGGTGCGGTTGAAGGGCTGCTGGAACGCTATCGCGATCATTCGCGACATCACCCGGCGCAAGGGACTTGAAGAAGCGCTGCGCCAACGCGAGCGCTACCAGCGGGCGCTGTTGGACAATTTCCCCTTCCTGGTCTGGTTGAAGGATACCGAAAGCCGGTTTCTCGCCGTCAATGGCCCCTTCGTGGCGGCCTGCGACCAACCGAACGCCGATGCGCTGGTCGGCAAAACCGATGCGGACGTTTGGCCCAAGGACTTGGCCGAACGCTATTGTGCCGACGACCGCGACGTGTTAGCCAGCGGCAAGAGCAAGGTCATCGAAGAGCTGGTCGTGAACAAGGGGATTCGCCGCTGGATGGAGACCTATAAATCGCCGGTCACGCTCGCCGGCCGCGTGATCGGCATCGTCGGCTTCGCCCGCGACATTTCCGAACGCAAGCAGGCCGAGGAACAGCAACGCTTGGCCGCCAGCATCTTCGCCCACGCCCACGAAGGGATCATGATGATCGATGCGGCGGCCAAAATCGTCGAAATCAACGCCGCTTTCAGCGAACTGACCGGCTATTCGCGCGAGGAGGTTCTCGGGCGCAACGTGCGTTTCTTGCAATCCGGCCGCCATCCGCCGGAATTTTACGCCGAGATGCGGCGAACTCTGCTCGAAACTGGCCACTGGCGCGGCGAGGTATGGAACCATCACAAGAACGGCCAGCCGATCGCCACCCGGCTGACCATCTCGGCGGTGCAGGACAACAGCGGCGCGATCACCCACTACGTCGGCGTGTTCTCGGACATCACAGCCCTCAAGGAAAGCGAGCAACGCCTCGAATTTCTCGCTTACTACGACGCGCTAACCCGCTTACCCAATCGCGCGCTGCTGGCCGATCGATTGGGGCTAGCGATCGCCCGGACCGAACGCCAGAAAGACTTGCTCGCCGTTTGCTATCTGGATCTGGATGGTTTCAAGCCGGTCAACGACCTCCTCGGTCACGCTGCGGGCGATCAGTTGCTGGTCGCCGTCGCCGAGCGCTTGCGCCGGTGCGTGCGCGGTGACGATACCGTGGCGCGTTTGGGTGGCGACGAGTTCGTCGTACTGTTTGGAGGGCTGAACGGTGTCGACGAGTGCGAGAACGCCATCACGCGGTTGTTGCGAACGCTGGCCGTTCCCCACGCGCTCGGCGACCGGACCTTCGAAGTCACCGCCAGCATCGGCGTCACGCTCTATCCTCTGGACAGCAGCGATGCCGACACGCTGCTGCGCCATGCCGACCAAGCCATGTATCGCGCCAAACAAAAGGGCCGCAATCGCTATCTGTTGTTCGGCGCCGATTGAGGGGCTATGCGGACGCATCCTGGTCCGCTTACGGCCGGCGCGTCATCCCGCTACTCGCACCGGCGCGCCCACCAGAAAACTCTGGACGTTCTCTGCCAGTTGTTCGACCAGCCGCTGGCGGGATTCGCGACTGCCCCAAGCGCAATGTGGCGTGACGATCAGGTTGGGAACGTCCGGCGCCAGCAGGGGATTGCCGGCCACCGGCGGCTCCAGGCTCAGCACGTCCACGCCCGCGCCGCCCAGCGCGCCCTTGCGCAGCGCGTCGGCCAGCATCGCTTCGTCAACCAGCCCGCCGCGGGCGGTGTTGATCAGCAAAGCGTCCCGGCGCATCAGCGCCAGCTCCCACGGGCCGAGCAAACCGCGGGTTGCCGGGGTCAGCGGACAGTGCAGGCTGAGCACATCTACCTGCGGCAGCAGGATCGGCAGCGGTACCCGCCCTTCCTCCGGTTCGACGGTGCCCGGCCGCTGAGCCAGCAAGATTCGCATCCCGAACGCCTCGGCCACCCGCGCCACGCCTCGACCCAGTTCGCCGTAACCGACGATGCCCAAGGTTTTGTCGGCCAGCTCGCGAATCGGATAGTCCAGCAGGCAGAACTGGTTGGTTTGCTGCCAGCGGCCGTCGCGCACCGCCTGCCGGTAGTCCGGCAGACGGGCGCACAGCGCCAGCAGCAGCGCGAACACATGCTGGACTACCGCCGATGTTCCGTATCCGCGGCAGTTGCAGACGGTGATGCCCGCTCGCGCCGCCGCTTCCAGATCCACGTTGTTGACGCCGGTGGCGGCGACGCAGATCAGTTGCAGGCGGTGGGCTTGCTGGAGCGCGGCGGCATCCAGCACCACCTTGTTGCTGATCACCACTTCGGCTTCGGCAATGCGGGCGGCGACCCGATCCGGCGTCGTAGCGGAGTAATAATCCAAATTCGGCAAGATGCGGTCGAGGTCGCCAAAATCCAGATCGCCGCAATCCAGGGAATCCCGGTCGAGAAATACACCGAGCATGGCAGGGAACCTCCGAGCAAAGATTCGCCTCATTATAGGCGCAACCGTGCCGTTGCCAGGATTTGGATCGAGGATCGACATTCGCAATCGATGCTTTTTCTCCGGAAAGACCACCACGCCATGAAACCGACCACTCTCCCGCCTTACGCTCACGATCAACCCACCTGCACCGGGGTGCTGCTGACCAATCTCGGCACGCCGGATGCGCCGACCGCCGCCGCACTGCGCCGCTATCTGGCGGAATTTCTCTGGGATTCGCGGGTCGTGGAAATCCCTCGTCCGCTTTGGTGGCTGATCTTGCACGGCATCGTGCTGCGGGTTCGGCCGGCCCGGTCGGCGCGCAAGTACCAAACGATTTGGACGACGGAGGGTTCGCCGCTGTTGGCGGTCAGCCGGCGGCAAGCGGCGGCGGTCGCGGCGGTGTTGTCCAGACGCTACCCCGGCCCGGTGCGGGTGGCGGTCGGTATGCGCTACGGCAATCCTTCCATCGCGGCGGCGCTGACCGAGTTACGCACCGCCGGCGCGCAGCGATTGCTGGTGCTGCCGCTGTATCCGCAATATTCTGCCGCCACGGTCGCTTCGACCTTCGACGCGGTCGCCGCCGAGCTGCGAACCTGGCGCTGGCTGCCGGAATTGCGGCTGATCACGCACTATCACGATGACCCCGCCTATCTGGATGCGCTGGCCGATAGCATTCGCGCCGCCCGCGCCGACAAATCCGGCGAGCGGTTGCTGTTTTCCTTTCACGGTCTGCCCAAGCGCAATTTACTGGCCGGCGATCCCTACTACTGCCAGTGTCACAAGACCGCCCGACTGGTCGCCGAGCGTTTGGGTCTTCAGCCCGACCGATGGGCGGTTGCGTTTCAGTCGCGCTTCGGTCGCGCCGAATGGCTGCAGCCGTACACCAGCGCGCTGCTGGCCGAATGGGCAAAAAATGGCGTCGAGAGCGTGGACGTGGTTTGCCCCGGCTTCGCTGCCGACTGCCTGGAAACGCTGGAGGAAATCGCC
>DEHU01000141.1 GCA_002352125.1 Competibacteraceae bacterium UBA2792
GCGAAATGGCCGATCAGCAGCCAGCGCAACGCCGCCAACGCCAACGCCGCCAACATCAACCGGCGCGGTCCGAACAACAGCAACAATCGCGGCATGAACACGAACATGCCGACTTCCACCGCCACACCCAAGCCCCACATCAGGCCGGTAAATTCGGGCGAGTAGCCCAGCGTTTCCAAGTACAGGGAAAAAAAACCGTAATACGGTCCGTGGGCGGCTTGATTGAAAAAACAGGCGACGAAGAACGCGATCACCGCCGGTCGCCGCAAAACCTGGCCGAGCGGCGGTGCCGAGTGCGCGATCGGCCCCGAATGCCGTTCCGGGACCAGCAAGCTATTCAGCCACAGCGTGGCGAACAAGCCCAGCAACACCGCCGGCACGATGCCCACCCCCCAATCCCGGGTCGCAAAGCCCAAGCCGACCGCCGCGCCGATAAAGCCAACCGATCCCCACAATCGAACCCGGCTGTAACGGTGAGCGTGTTCGCCCAGATGATCGAGAGTCACCGCCTCGAATTGCGGCAGCGCTGCGTTCCAGAAGAAACTGAACAGCAGCGTCACCAGCGCCAGCCCGAGATAAGAACTCCCCGCCGCGTAGACGCCAGCGAAGGCCAGCATCGCCACGAAGCACGCCCAGCGGATCACCCTTACCCGCCGCCCGGTCTGGTCGGCCAGCCAGCCCCAGAGCGTCGGCGCCACCAGCTTGGTCGCCTGCGGAATCGCCAGCAGCTCCCCGATCCGCGCGGGATCGAATCCCAGCGTCCGCAGATACGGCCCCCAATACGGCAACAGCACGCCCAAGCTGGCGAAATAGACCAGATAGAAGCCGGACAGGCACAAGTACAAACGCAGCGAAAGCACGATCCAAACGACGCCAAGGCATTCCCTCTCCCGCCGGGAGAGGGTTTGGGGTGAAGGGTGTTCTAGTCCGCCGGATCGCGCGGGACGGCGCCCGGAATGATCGGCGTTCCGGTATGCACGTCCAGATTCTGGGCGCGGTGGCGCATGGCGTGATCCATCAACACCAAAGCCAGCATCGCCTCGGCGATGGGCGTCGCGCGGATGCCGACGCAGGGATCGTGCCGGCCTTTGGTGACCACCTCCACCGGCTCGCCTTGGAGGTTAATGGTTCGCCCCGGCAAGCGGACGCTGGAAGTCGGTTTCAAGGCGATACTGGCCACGATGTCCTGACCAGTCGAAATCCCGCCCAGTATGCCCCCGGCATTGTTGCTCAAAAAACCGGCTGGCGTCAGTTCGTCGCGGTGCTCGGTGCCACGCTGCTCCACACTGGCGAAGCCGGCTCCGATTTCTACGCCCTTGACCGCGTTGATACCCATCAGCGCGTGGGCGATGTCGGCGTCCAGCCGGTCGAACACNNCTGGCCACCACCGTCACCCGCGCACCGATGGAATCGCCGGACTTGCGCAGCGCGTCCATGAACTGTTCCAACTCCGCCACTTTATCGGGGTCCGGACAGAAAAACGGGTTGTCGTCCACCTCCTCCCAAACCAATCTGGCCGGTCGAATCGGACCAAGCTGGGCCAGATAACCCCGGATCGCGACGCCGTAGCGCTCCCGCAGATATTTTCTGGCGATGGCGCCGGCCGCCACCCGCATCGCGGTTTCCCGCGCCGAAGACCGGCCACCGCCCCGATAATCCCGCAATCCGTACTTTTGGTGGTAGGTGTAGTCGGCGTGGCCGGGCCGGAACCGGTCCAAAATCTCGCCGTAATCCTTCGAGCGCTGATCCACGTTCTCGATCAGCAAACCGACCGGAGTTCCCGTCGTTTTGCCCTCGAACACGCCGGACAGGATGCGCACCTCGTCCGGCTCGCGGCGCTGGGTGGTATGCCGGCTCTGGCCGGGCCGACGGCGGTCTAAATCGCTTTGCAAATCCGCTTCGGATAATGCCAGGCCAGGCGGGCAACCATCCACGACTGCACCGAGCGCCGGACCGTGGCTTTCGCCGAACGTGGTGACGGTGAACAACTTGCCAAACGTGTTGCCAGACATGCGGAAATATTCCTTAACCTACGTTTGATGATTGCCGGAACAGGCGGCACGATATCTGCTTAGATTTCAATCGAAGAACGGGCTACCAATGGCATCTTTTGCCCGAAAGCCAGACGATTTCCTAGAATTTGAGCCTATCATACCGCGCCAGCCCACGCCGTGGCTGCGCAGTTCGCGCAGCATGCCGAAAACGGCGAAACTCGATTGACCCAACCGTGCACCAAGTTGCGGAACTACCCGAAAATACATCGACCGCCGGAATGCGGCGCCAGCAGTGAAAGGATTTGAACATGCACATTCCAGGCTATCAGATCGAGCGCGAACTCGGCCAAGGCGGCATGGCAATCGTTTATCTCGCCTTGCAGGAGTCCTTACACCGTCACGTCGCGCTGAAAGTCATCAAGCCCATCCTCACGACCGACGAGGAATTCGCCCACCGGTTTCTGCGAGAAGGCCGAATCATCGCGCAACTCAACGACCCGCACATCGTCACCGTCTACGACATCGCGTCCCACGACAACACTTATTACCTGTCGATGGAATATCTGCCGGGCGGCACGCTGCAACAGCGCATCCGCGATGGCTTGCCGCTGACGGAAGCCCTGTCCATCGCCAGCGCCATCGCCAGCGCCCTGCACTACGCCCACCGTCGCAACATCATCCATCGTGATATCAAGCCCCAGAACATTCTGTTCCGCGAAAACGGCAGCCCGGTACTGACCGACTTCGGCATCGCCAAAACTCTCGGCGGCACCACGATCATGACCCGCACCGGTCTGTCCATCGGCACGCCACGCTACATGAGCCCGGAGCAGATTCGCGGCCAGACGGTAGACGCCCGCTCCGACCTGTACAGCCTCGGCGTGTTGCTCTACGAAATGCTGACCGGCAATGTTCCCTATACCGCCGAAGACAGCTTCGCTCTGGCGATGATGCACGTCACCGCCCCGATCCCTGAATTGCCGGCCAAATTGGCCCGCTTTCAGCCGCTGCTGAACAAACTGCTGGAAAAAGACCCTCACCAACGGTTTCAAAACGGCCAAGAAGTCGCCGCCGCGCTGGGTATCGTCGAAGCGTCCACCAGCGCGACCGGCTATCGGGAAACCCTCGCGCCAGCCATCGGCCACGCTCCAGCGCCAACGAGCCACCTCGGCTGGAAAATCGGGATACCTTTGGCGGCAGCCTTGACCGGCGCGGTGGTCGCGGGCGGATACCTGTTTTTGAACCGGCCAGCCACGACGACCCCACCGCTCGCCGTTGCGCCGCCAGATCGGCAACCGGGACCGCCAGTCATCGATCTTGCCGCCCAACGGCGAACCGAGGCCGATCAACTGTTCTCGCAAGCGGCCCAGCAACAGCAGACCGGCGCTTTAACCGATAGCCTGGCCCACATCGAACAGGGTCTGCGACTGGTCCCCGGCCACGCGGCCCTGCTGGCGTTGCGCGAACAGGTCAATCGCCAGATCGCCGAAGAGGACAAGGCCCGGCAGGCCAACGAGCAGCGGCAGCAGGCCAAACTACAAGCCGAACAGTTTCTCGAACAGGCTCAGCGCGCTCGACAGGAAGGCGCGCTGGACGTGAGCCTGGTCCATATCGAACAGGGTTTGCAGGCCATGCCCGACCATGCGGCGCTATTGGCGTTGAAACAGGATGTTCTGGCACAACAAGCCGAGCGCCAGCGCCAACAGGAACTCACCCGCCAGCAGGCCGAAATCGCCGAACGGCAAAAAATCGAAACCGAACGCCAGAAAATCGAGACCGAACAACGCCGAAGAAAAGCCGACGAATTTCTGGGGCGGGCGCTCGACTATCAGCGAGATCGCGCTTACGAAGTCAGTTTGTCGCAAATCGAGCAAGGTTTGCAGCAAAATCCCGATCACCCTCGGCTGCTGGCGTTGCGCGAGGAGGTCCGCCGGCAACTGCGCGAAGCCAAGGCCGTACCGCCCGCCGTCGCGCCCCCATCGGATGACGCCGTCCGGGTCGCCGCTCTGCTCAAACAATGTGAAACCCATCTCAAAGCCAATCGGTTGACCTCCGGCAAGCGGGGCAACGCCGCCGATTGTTACGGCGAGGTGCTCAGGCGGGATCGTGGAAACAGCGAAGCGTTGGCCGGTCTCGATCATGTCGCCGACCGCTACGCGGACCAAGCGGCGGCGGCCCTGCGAAAAGGAGATGCCAAAGCAACGCGAAGCGCGCTCGACCGGCTAGCGCGGCTGAACCCGTCCCACCCCCGCTTGTTTGACCTGCGCGAACGGCTGGCCCAGGCAGAAGCGGCCGCCAAACAACCCGCTGCACCAGCACCGGAAAAACCCGCCGCGCCAACTCCAGTCGCCACCCCGGAACCGCAACCCACGCCGCCGGAACGCGATGCGAAACCGGAGGTGCCGGCGATCGATCTGGTCTCGCTTCCCCGCCCGGTGACGCAGCCTCCCACCGAAACCCCCACCAACAACACCCAAGTCATCGCCCAGGACCGGCATACTCGTCTTTCCAAGACCGAGACCGACAAAGACGTTAGCTTGCTGGTGACGGTATCCCCGCAAGGCACGCTCGGCGAACAGCCGCCGCCCGCGCCGGAACCCGCCGAGAAACCGCGCACCGCCGAGCAGGCCTGGGCGGCGATCAAGGACAGCAGCGACTCGGCCGAAATCGAGCGGTTTCTGGCCACCTATCCCAAAAGCCGTCCAGCGTCCGCTGCCCGCGCCAAACTCAAAGAGCTGAAGCGGCAGCCGGGACTTCCCGCTCGATTGGCCGTTCAAGCCGACGTGGAAGATGCCCAAGTCACGATCAATGGCCGCAATGTCGGCACGGTACCTCTGGAAGTCGAGCTAAAACCCGGCTCCTACAAGGTGCGAGTCAGCCAAGAAGGCTACCAAGACTGGAACGGACGGATCGACCTGGCCGCTGGTGACAGCAGCACGCTGACTGCGGCTTTACCCAAAAAACTGGCGGTGGCGACCGCGCCACCACCCACTCGCCGGCCAACGCCGGAATCGGTCCACGAGCCCGAACCGGCCGACGGCGGTGTCGAGAAGCCCGCCGCAAGCCGGGAACCGGCTCCGCCTCCTGCTCCCGAACCCCAGACAGCGAAAGCCGACGCAGGATCGAACTGCCTACGCGGCAACTGCCAGAACGGTCAAGGCTCCTACCGTTACCCGGATGGCAGCGAATACTCGGGAGAATTCCGCAATGCGAAAATGCACGGCCAGGGTACTTATGTCTATGCGGGACGCGGCGAAAAATACGTCGGCGAATGGCGTAGCGGCGTGATCAACGGCGAAGGCACTTATTACTACCGCAGCGGCAACCGCTACCAAGGAGAATGGCGCAACGGCCGCAAGAACGGCCAAGGGGTGCTGTACGAGAACGGCAAAAAGATCGTCGGCGAGTGGCAAAATGACCGGAAGGTCCGGATCACGGTGGAGCAATAACCGGGCAAAACAAAGGCGGAGTCCAGATGCAACCGGATCTCCGCCACGATTTTGGCGCCGTCCTTGCGCTTGCATTACTCCGTCGAGACTGACCCTTATCTTTGATGCCCCGAACGGGAATGTCCTCGCATATCTTCCCTAGCGATGCAGTTGGGAATACGCCAAACGGCGTGGCGCCTTCAGCCAGTTATACGGAACGAAATCGGCATTGTTTTCTTCCAGGCATCGCACCGAATGTAGCTGGGTGCCCCGGATAGGTACATCGCCGCCGTAGCCGCCGCAGTAACTGCCTCCGCTCGCGCTCACGCAAGGCGCTGCGCCGCGATACGGACAACTGCACTTGTCTACGGGCATCAATCCCTCGCTGCCAAAACGCCTAGCCTTCACTGGCCGGGTGATTTCGCTTTTCATTTTGGGCTCCTCGCTTTGGTGGTCGGCGGCTTCGCCGCCTTTCCTCCCTCGTATGCATTAGCCGGCGATTTTTTTGATTTTTGCTACGGTGTTATAGTTCTAATCCATATTTCCGGCACGGCTAATATTAAAGTTTGGGCTTGCGGAGTAAATAAGGAAATTCGCGAACGGCATCGTGGTTTTCCCTAATTTCGTGCCTCGGAGCAATCTCCGCCTCGAACGCGGCCGCCAGCTCGCACAGCTTCTCGTCACCGACCGAAATCGAGGAACCTTCGGCATGCCGTCGATACTGCGCATCACTTGGCTAGGTTTATTGGCTGCCACCGGTACGATGGTTTGTATCGCCACCCTCGCCGGATTCGCCGGACAACTCTGGTGGGGATTCGAACTGGCTTCCCATTTTCGCGTCCAGTATGCAGTCGCGCTCGGTTTCGGCGCTTTAATCCTGCCGGTCTGGCGCCGCGTGCGTTGGGCGGTCACCTTCGCGGCTTTTGCCCTGCTCAATGCGATATTGCTAGCGCCGAGGTTCCCGAGCTGGACCGAAGCCCAGGCCAGCGGCGATGGACCGGTTTTTCGGGCATTGCTGGCAAACGTCAATTCCGCCAACCGCGATCACGAGCGCATCCGCGACGCGATCCTCGCCCACCAGCCGGACTTCGTGGTGCTGTTGGAAACTACGCCTTGGCTGCTCGACCGCTTGACCGACCTTACCGACCGCTATCCATATCGGACTGTCGCGCCGCGCGAAGACAATTTTGGTATCGCGTTTTTCAGCCGCCGGCCATTTTCGCGGGCCGACATCGCACAATTCGGGGCGGCGGGGTTACCCTCGATCATCGCCGAGTTCGCGATCGACCGGCATCGTCTTATCGTGCTGGGCACTCACCCCCTGCCACCCGTTGGCGCCGGGCCGGCTCGGGAGCGCAACGACCAACTGGCTCAATTGGCCGCGTTCGCCCGGCAAACCCCGCTGCCGCTATTGCTGCTGGGCGATCTGAACACTTCGCCCTGGTCGCCGTATTTCGAGAAGTTGCTGGCCGATTCGGGCCTGCGCGACAGTGGGGGCGGACGTGGTATCCTGCCGTCTTGGCCGGTCGGTTGGCCACCGCTGTGGATTCCTATCGACCATGCTCTATTTTCGGAAGGGATCCGAATCCGGCGAGTGGTCGTGGGACCGGATCTCGGTTCCGACCATTATCCGGTCATTGTCGATTTCCAAGTCGCCGGACCATAATATTTATTTGACCTTTCCCCGACATCGTCACTGCCGATCCGAGGTTTCGCCATGCCGTTCGCTCCGCTATCCAAACCCGGCAACCCGATTGCGGCCGACTCGGTCCCCGATCCTTCCAGACGCTCGTTTCTAGCCGGTTTGAGCACCCTGTTCGCCACCGCCGCCTTCAGCCTCGGTTCACGGAGCGCGTCGGCTCAGTGGGGAGAAGAGCCACAGCCGCTCGACCACCCCAGTTGGTACGACCGTCCCGGCCGCTACAACCGCCCGCGCAGGTACGATCAACCAAGCTGGCAAAATCGCCAGAACTGGCCCGATCAACCGATCGACCGTCCGCAACCGCGCGCTTGGATTTCGAACAACCTCAACAATACCATCGAGCGCTACATCGCCAGCCAGCGCCGGACCGGGAGACTGGCCGCGAACGAACGCAGCGCGTGGCTGGTTTACGACTTCACCAGCGGCCGGTATCTGGCCACGATCAACGCCGGTATTCCCTATCAAAGCGCCAGCATGATCAAGCCGTTCATCGCCTTGGCGTTTTTTTACAAAGTGCAAGAAGGCAGGCTCAACTACACCCCCTATCACCGCCAGCGGATGGAGGCGATGATCCAGCGCAGCGACAACCGGGCCACCAACTATTTTATCGAGCTGCTGAACCGGACCAGCGGCCGTTCCGGACCAACCGAGGCGCAACACACCCTCAAACGCCGCAACCCCGGAATTTTTCGCCACACCCGGATCGTCGAGCGTATCCCCAGAGGAGGACGTTCCTATCGGAACAAGGCTTCCGCCCTCGATTACAGCCGGTTTTTGCAAGCGCTCTGGTACGATCGCCTGCCCTACTCCGGAGAGATCAAGCGATTGATGAATTTGCCCAACCGCGACCGGATCTATACGGGGGCAACGGGCGTGCCTCGCGGAACGGAGGTGCTCGACAAAACCGGTACCACGGCTCGACTGTGCGGGGACATGGGCATCCTGATCGCACGCGGTCGCGATGGCCGACAATATCCTTACACGTTTATCGGCATCATCGAAAAAGCTCGACCGGCCGGCAACTATTCGGCCTGGAAAAACGCCCGCGGCGACATCATCCGCGATGTATCCGGCATCGCTTACAACCACATGCGCCAGATGCACGACTTGGTGTGAGGGGCGTTTCTTCCGCCGCGAAAGGATCCCTGGTAGGACCTCATTTTCGTAAGGTTCTACCCATCCTCGCCGGTCGATGAATCGCGCTCCTTGCGTCGCATCAGCCGCTTGTTCAACGCTTGTCGCGACAGACCCAACATTCCGGCCGCCATGCCCTGGTTGCCGTCTGCGCGCCGCAATGCCTCCTGGACCAGCGCCTCCTCGGCCTCGTCCAGCGTGGGCAACCGCTCGGTAGCCAGCAGCCCCGCCAAATCCGCCGGCCGATTCATTTCCTCGGCCAGCAGCGGCCCGGCGCCCATCGCCGCCTTGAAGCTTTGCAGGGACAAAGTGCCGCCTTGGTGGAGGGCGACGGCGTCGAAAATCATCGCTTCCAGTTCGCGCACGTTGCCGGGAAAGCTGTAGGTTTTCAGCAGCCGGTAGAGCTCCAGCGGTGGAGTTGGTGGCGGCTTATGCAAAGCGTGGGCAGCTTTCTCCAGCAGATGGTTGACCAGCAATGGGATATCCTCCAAGCGTTCGCGCAGCGCCAGAAGATGAACATGATGAGTCCGCAGCCGGTAGTACAAATCCTTGCGGAACGATCCGGCCTTGACCCGTTCGGCGACATCGTAATTGGTGGCCACCACGATGCGAGCGCGGCACTGGCGCGGTCGATCCACCCCTAACGGATAGTAGGTTCCTTCTTGAAGCAGCCGCAACAACTTGACCTGTGAGGGCACGGAAAGATCGCCGATTTCGTCGAGGAACAGGGTACCGTCGGCCGCGTTGGTGACCAGTCCATCCCTGGCCCGATCAGCGCCGGTGAACGCCCCTCTGGCGTGACCGAATAGCGTATCGGCGAACACGGTATCGTCCAACCCCGCCACGTTGACCGCGACGAATTCGCCNNCCGGTTTCGCCGGTGACCAGCACCGGCTGCGGCGAGGGCGCCACCGCTTCCACGTAGCGAAAAATGGCTGCCATCGTCTTGCTCTGAGTGATGATTTCCGCGAACGCCTCCCGATTGTGGGGTACAGCCATCAGCAGACTGTCCTTCAGGGAAAGCACCTCTGCCCGCAAGGCGCGGATTTCCAACGCTCGCCGCACCGACGAAACCAGCCGGTTGCTTTCGACCGGTTTGACCAGATAATCGATGGCGCCCATCCTCATGCACTGCACGGCGGTATCCAGATCGTTGGTCGCCGTCATCACGATAGCCGGAACGTCGGGGTAATCCGTCGTGACCCGCTCCAGCAACGCCTGCCCGGAGAGATGCGGCATGGTCAAGTCGAGCACCAGAACGCCAACCGGCCGCTCCGCCAGCAGCGGCAGCACGGCCCGGCTGTCTTCCAGGGTGAGCGCGTCCGAGATACCTGAAGCCCGTAGCAACAAGCTCGCGCTACGCAGCAAAGGCAGCTCGTCATCCACCAGCAAAACCGGCAATTGATGCGACGTGATATAGGCCATTGGGTACACAACCTCCTCGGTACGACTTTTCACTCCGAAGCGGGCGGGGGGCGAACCGGCGGCAGGTCGGCGGCGGGCGGCAGGGCGACTCGCGCCAGCGTACCCCGGCCCAACTCCGACTCGAAAAGTAAGCGGCCGCCGTGGGCGCGCACCAGTTCAGAGGAAATAGCCAACCCTAGACCGGTGCCGCCGCTGCCGCTTTTGGTGGTGAAAAAAGGATCGCACAGCCGCGCCAAGTGTTCCTGGGCGATGCCAACTCCTTCGTCGCGCACGTCCAGCACGACGCAACGCTCGTCCGCTTGCCAGCGGGTAGAAACCGTGATCCCCCGGCTGGGGTCGGGCAAAGCGTCCAGAGCATTCCCCACCAAATTGACGATGACCTGCTCGATCTGTTGGGGATAGCCTTTCACCGGGGGCACGTCGTCGGCGAGCTCGATTTGAAAGCGCGCGGTTTTCTTGTTGATCGGGTGGGCGAGCAGGCGCGCGGCGCGGCGCGCGGCGTCGTTGAGCGAAAACTCGGTCTGCGCACCCTGCCCGCCCGGTCGGGCGAAATCCTTCAGGTCGCCGACGATGGCCTCGATGCGCCGCGCACCGTCGCGCAGGTCGTCGATCAGAGCGGGTACGCTGGCTTGCATCTCTCGGTAAGGCAACCCGCCGAGCGAAAAATCGCCTTGCTCCTGCGCGTGTTCGTTCAGGATGGCCGCCGCGTCGCCCCATACGTCCGCCAGCAGCCGGGCGTTCAACAGCACCAGTTGGTTGGGATTGTTGATCTCGTGCGCGACCCCGGATACCAAGGTTCCCAAGGCGGTCATTTTGCTCGCCTGAATGAGCTGCAATTCCTGCTGGCGGGTTTTTTCCTCCAAGCGCCTGCGTTCGGTCAGATCGCGGATGATGCCCGTCACGAAAGCGCCTTGCGCCGTGTGCCAGCTCGACAAGGACATCTCCAGCGGAAACTCCTCGCCGTTCTGGCGCGCGCCGTTCAATTCGGTCGTGGCGCCGCTCGACCGGCAATCTCCATTGACGGCCCACTCCGCCCGCATCCTGGCATATGTTTCCCGATGCGAAGCGGCCATCAGATTCGTGAACGGAGAGCCGAGCGCCTCTTCGGGCGGATAGCCGAACATGGCCGTAGCGCCGGCATTCCAGGACACGACCATCCCCGCACTATCGATGGAAATGATCGCTTCCCTGGCCGATTCGGTGATGGCGCGCAAACGCTCTTCGCTGGCCCGCAAGGCCGCCTCCGCCCGCTGGTGTTCGGCCATTTCCAGGCGTAAATCCTCGTTGACCCCGCGCAGGGCGCGAGCGTTGCGTTGCAAGCGAGCAAAGAGATACCCCAAGTAACCCAATAGCAGAACGGCGACCGCGTACAGCAGAACCCGAAAGATCTGGGCGCGCACTTCGGCCCGACCGTAATGACGCAGCATCGCATCTCGCAAAGACTGCGCCTGGGCCATGGCCGGACCTTGGGTCACTTGCCGCAATTCGGTATCGACTCGCGGCAACACCTGCACGATGAGCCGCCCGTGCGCGGCCAAGGTCCGCAAATCGGTTTGAAACTGGGGAATGTCGGGCAGGCGGCCAAGCAGCGATTCGATGGCCTTGCCCAACTCGGGCTCTGGCCTCTGGATAAATCGCAGCAACAAAGTCGTCAGTGCACCGACCTCGGCCGCCACCGATTGCTCCTCGGCAACCGTCGCCTTGGCGCGGAGCGCCTGTGCGGCTTGGACGACGTAGGCGAGCGAGTTACGCAGCAAGGCGTTGTCGGATTTGAAATACTCGACTACGGTCGTTTTTTGCCGCGCCGCTTCGGTCAAGGCGTCAGCTTGCGGGCCAAGCAAGCGAGCGGCTTCGATGGAGGCGGTTTGGATTCCTCGCTGCAAGTCGGTGGCCGCGCGCAACACGTCGCGACTGGCGACGGCCAAAGAATCGTAATAAGTCAGCAAGCCGGCGCGCACTAGCAGCACGTCGCGGTCGAGCGCGGTATCGTGCAGCTCGAACGCATCGAGGGCTTGGCTCATCCGCGCTCGCAGCGCCAAATCCGGGCTTTCGCTCTGCAACAGAAAATAAGTCAGCAACAACAGCAATCCCGCGAAGATCGGGATCGGCCTCCAAGGAGCGGTCATTCAAGTGTTCCCGGCGCCGGCGTCACCAGCGGTTGGCCCCGATATTCTCCGGTCAGGGTATGGAGAAAATGCACGATCAACCCAATTTCTTCGGGTGTAAGCGTTTTGCCTAACTGGACCTGAGCCATGGTGTCCACGGCCGACTCCAGGGTAGCGGCTTGTCCGTCGTGGAAATATGGGGCGGTCAGCGCGACATTGCGCAGGCTGGGCACGCGAAATACGTGGCGGTCGCGCTCGATCCGGGTGACCTGAAAACGCCCGAAATCAACCCTGCCACCGGATTTGTTGGCATCGGCCGGCGGGCGAAAATACGGGAAGATGCCGAACCGCTGAAACATGTTGCCCCCGATGTTCATCCCTTGATGGCAGGCGACGCAACCGTAGGACTTGAACAACTGGTAGCCGTGCCGCTCCGCTTCGGTGAGGGCGTCCCGCTGGCCGCGCAGGTACTGATCGAAACGGGAATTAGGTGTAACGAGGGAACGCTCGTAGGCCGCTATAGCGTCCAACACGCTGATCTTGTTGAGTCCGCTTGGATACGCGGCCTTGAACCCCGCATCGTAAGACGGGTCGGCTCGCAAGCGCCCGAGCAATTCGGGCCAATCCGCATCCATCACGTCGGGGTTGAGCATCAACCTCTCGGCGTGAGCTTCCAAGGTCTCCGTCGATCCGTCCCAGTTGTAAAAATAATTGAATCCGGCGTTAAAGATCGTTGGCGTATTGTGCGCCAACAACGTGCCGTCGGCTCGTTTGGCCACGGGCAAACCATCCGCGCCACCCCGGTCGAACCGGTGGCAGGTGGCGCAGGACATCGAACGATCCCGCGAAAGGCGGACATCGCCGAACAGGCGCTCGCCCAGTGCCACCTTGGCCGGATTTTCGGAACTGGCGAGCGGCAGGGGCGCGATCGGCTCCTCCATCGCGGCGCTCACACCGGCTTGCGGGTCGGACGCTGGGGCGGACCACACCGAGATTGCGCTACCGGCGATCAGCAAAATCGCGCTGAGCAGGCCACACAGCCATGAAGCAGACCGCCAACGATCATTATCGGTACGCTGATCGATCGGCATCGACGCATTCATTGGCACCTCCCGAACAGCCGTTATCCCACCCCTCATCGTGAGGCGTGGCGATAACCCGTATTCCTCGCCACCTTTGGCAAGGTTCAAATCACCTCAATCCGATCTTTCGACCTTGACCACCTTGATCATGTTCGTGCCGCCGGACACGCCGACCGGCACGCCGGCGCTAAACACCACGATCACTCCCTCCTCCACCATTCCTTTGTTGAGGAGGAATTCAGTGGCCGCCGCCAACAGATCATCCACCGATGTGACCACGGAACCCAGTTGCAATGGCGTCACACCCCAGATCAGCGCCAGCTTGCGCAGCGTGGCCGGTTTCGAGCTAAAGGCGATCAGCGGCGCCAGTGGCCGGCATTTGGCCAGACCCAGCACGCTGGATCCGCTATTGGTAAAACTAACGATATAGCGGGCGCACACCTTGTCGGCCAAATCCATGGTGGTGAAATGCACAGCGTCCTCGATCCGCAAGCAGGCTTTGGCCAGCAATTCTTCCTGGGTCAATACGTTGTTGCGCATCAACGTTCTAAAAATGTCGCTGGCCTCGACGCTGAGGGCGATATTTTTCATCATCCGCACCGCTTCGACCGGATATTGGCCGGCGGCGGTTTCCGCCGACAGCATCACCGCGTCGGTCCCGTCCAAGATGGCGTTGGCGACATCGTTGGCCTCGGCACGGGTCGGACGAGGGTTGTTGATCATCGATTCCAACATCTGAGTGGCGGTAATCACCGGCTTACCGGTGATGTTGCACAGGCGGATGATGGTCTTCTGCATCAGCGGCACATCCTGGGGCGAGGTTTCCACGCCCAGATCGCCGCGCGCCACCATGATCGCGTCGGCCACATGAATGATGCCGTCGATGTGCCGGAACGCTTCCGGTTTTTCGATCTTGGCGATGATCGGAATCTTGCGGCCGTNNTGTAAATCGGCGCGGTCCTTGTCGGTGATCGCCGAGATCCTTAGCTTGACGTTGGGCAGGTTGACGCCCTTGCGCGGTTTCAGACGGCCACCGTTGACCACCTGCACGAATATCTCGTGCCCCTCGATCCGCATGACCGTAAACTCGAACAATCCATCGTCGATCAATATCCGGTCACCCGGCTTCACCTCCTGGTGCAGACTACGGTAGTCGATGGCGATTTTCTTGACGCCATCGTGGACGCCGCCGACCACATCCTCGGTCGTCAGTACCAGCATCTCGCCGCCCGCCACCTCCAGAAATTCGCCATCCAACTGGCCGAGCCGGATCTTCGGGCCCTGTAAATCCTGAAAAATGGCGATGTATCGATTCAGCTTTTTGGCGGCTTCCCGCACCAACCGCACCGATAAGGCGTGATCCTCATGATTACCGTGAGAGAAGTTCAGCCGAATCACGTCCGCGCCTTCCCTGAGCAAGCCTTCGACTATTTCTGGACTCCTGGAATTCGGCCCCAGTGTCGCCACAATTTTGGTGAACTTCATGATTTTCGCCATATCGGATATCGTCCCCGGTCGAAATGGTTCATTAAATCAAAACAATCAATCGGTTATTTTTATTTTGAACACGGGGAGTGTAAAGGATGCGACCGCCACCCTCAACGCAATTTGCACGAGAGGTTTGGGCAATCGGCAGTTCGGCCGGCAATTCGCGCCAGCTTGATTAAACTGATTCGTGCAAAACAAACCAACGTGAGGTTTTCAATGGCTGACGTTTTCACCCGCATTTTGCGAATCGATCTGCCCGAAGCGCTGCAATGCGATGAATCGGGCAAGAATCCGGCCTTTACGATCAATTTCGTCACCGACGGAACGGTGCCGTTTCCGCAAGTGATCCTACACGCGCCAGACGGGCAGCACCTGATCAAGGGCGAGGCGATCCAAGCCAGCGCCGGCAGCGGCGGCGAATACACCTACACCGCCAGCGTTCCGGCCGGACTGCTGTGGCCCAACACCATCAACGTGCAGGTGGAAGGCTGCCGCAAGGCCGATATTCGCCAATCCGGCGGCGGCGACTGGATCAAAGAGTTTCGCCCGTTGCGGATCGCGCCGAACGCCAAGGCCAAGCCGGTCATCCGGGTGGCGGCCGGGCCGGGCGACGCGCCGGTCAAGCTGTATTTCGGCATTCACAAACACATGCACCAGCCCTACTACAACGCCACCGACCGGTTGTACTGGGACGGCGAGAAGGACTCGATCTTCGGGGCGCGCGGCGGACCTTACACCCATTTCATCCCGACCGCCGTGCGCCAGTACGCCGGCGGCGGCCTGCCTCACGCCGGGCTGTCAACCAGTTGGAGCGGTTCGCTGATCGAACAACTGGATCGTTGCGCCGCCGACGGCTTATGCGGAGGATGCTTCGGCGGTTGGAACAACGAACTGCGCGCCGTCGCTCAGGAAAAAACGGTGCTGGGCCACCCGCGCGTGGATTTCGTGGCCTTCGGCTTCTTCCACCCGCTGATGGCCTTGACCCCGGCCCGCAACATCGTCAAGCAAGTGGAATGGCATCGGGGCATCATTCGTGCCGCGTTCGGCGTCGAGGCATCCAGCGTGATGTTCCCGCCGGAAACCGCTTTCCACGTCCGCATGATTCCGGCGCTGAATCAGGCCGGGGTCAAGGCGGTCATCTACGATTCCATCCACCGCTTCCGGGCGTGCCAGGACTATCCCTACGCCGGCATCAACGAAGGCATGCTGCCACCCAATCCCGCCGAGCAGGTCAACCCGCCGGTCAACGACTGGCTGCAACTGCGCAACATTTGGGCCGGTTCGAAGATTTCGCCCAGCCTGCTCAAACCCGAATACGTGCAATACGAAGACCCGGACGGCCAGATCCATAAAATCATCGCGGTGCCGGCAGAACGCTATATCGGCAACGAAGACGCGCGGGGCGGCTTCGGCGCGCTGCAATATCCCGATGTGCTGGGGCAGGTCTACAACCAGATCGTCGATACCGGCGCCTTCGACCCGAAGCACCCGCCGTTCTTTCTGCTGCACTCCGACGGCGACAACCACGGCGGCGGCGCAGACAGCTATTACAACCACAACACCGGACAACTGGTGCAGTGGCTACAAGGCGATCCGCGCTTCGAACTGACCACGGTTCACGATTATCTGGACCGCTTCCCGCCCGATCCAGCGCAGGCCGTGCATATCGAACCCGGCTCCTGGGCCGGCGCCGACAACGGCGATCCGCAATTCATGAAGTGGTTCAGCCGCTACGACCAGCCCTACTCGCCCGACCTGAATTCCTGGGCGGTGCTGACGGCGTTCCAGAACGTGGTACACGCCCTGGAAGATGCCATGCCCGGCAAGCCGTGGCTGGACGACATCAGCCGGCTGATGCTGACCGCCGAAACCAGTTGCTACTGGTACTGGACCGGGCAACATGTTTGGGATCAGCAGGTGACCAACGCTGCTAACACCGGTTACGGCATGGTCAAAAGCGAGGTGGACGCGCTGCTCGCCGCCGGCAAGGATCGCACCGGCCCGACCATTTTCGCCCCGTGGGTCACGCCGGAAAATCCGGGCGGCAAACGCTGGGGTCAGGGCTGCCTGCTCGATGCGCCGCGCGAGGGCACGGTGCATACCTTCGTCCACGACATCAGCGGCTTGAAGCGGGTGACGCTGGTGCTGCGGGCCGCCACGGGCGAAACCCGCATCGCGATGACCGACAACGGCCCGTATCCGTCGCAGACCGGCGCAGCCATCACGGCGCATTACTTCACCGCCAAGCTGCCGGTCGGCGCAGGCGACGTGCGCTATTACATCGAGGCCGAGGACGGCAAGGGCAACATCTCGCGCGGGGCATTGGAGCGGGTGTATTTGGCATAAGCCGATGCAACCGGAATCCGGAAAACCGGATTCCGGCTTATCGCGTTGGATCGGCTGACGGCAATAACCGGCCTGATGTTGAGCGGAGGGGAGCACGCTGTGGTAGCTCTCCAGGCGATTGGGCCGAAAAACCATTTGGCGGCAACCTTCGGGAACGCGCGTCCAATATTTCAAGGCTGTTGTTTGCCCAACCGAATCAGCGGGTCCTGCTTGTAAAACGCTTGGAGTTGCCGGTAAACGTCCGGGTAAACCTCGTTTACCACTTCAGGCGTTTCGAAAAACGCTTCGCTGACCACAGCGAAAAATTCGCCAGGGCTATCGGCGGCGTAAGGGTCCAACGCCGTTGGTCGGCCCCGGTCCACCTCCCGGCACAGACTTTGGTAAGCCGCGTTGAAGGCGCAGCTCCAGTCCCGCACCGACATGCCCCGGTGCAAGGGCGGCAAGCCATTGACCTCGCCGGTCAACATATCGAGCTTGTGGGCCATTTCGTGAATCACCACATTCGGGCCCGGCTCGTTCAATGCGTCCGCGATATCGGCCCAGGACAAAATCACCGGCCCGCGCTCCCAAGCTTCACCGATCAGCGGACGGTGAACGCTGTGCACCAAACCCATCGGATCGGTGTACTCGTGACGGGCGAGGAAACCTCCGGGATAGAGGACCACCGAACTCCAACCCCGGTAGTAATCCAGCCCCAGTTCGAGAATCGGCAGGCAGGCCTGGGCGGCAATGACCGGTCCCATCCCCGGCACCAGCTCCAACCCGCCGGCCGGTTCCAGCGCTTTCTCGTCCAGAAACAGCGTCGCCAGATTCCGCAGCCGCTCCAGTTCTGTTGGGCGCAAGCCTTCCAGCAGCGGTAAGCTGGCGACCGCCGCCCGCCATTCCCCGTCGGCGATGCGAGCGCGCTCTAGCCGCCGGCGTCGAAACCAATTCCGCAGCAACCCGAACATGAAGAATGCGGCGCTTACCCGATCCGCTCTCCCCGCTCCTTGGCCTCTCGCATCCGCGCCAAGTAACGGTCGGACCAACGTGCCAGAGCGTAGATGGGGTAGCCGATCACCATCACCGCCAGCAAGATGCAAACGGTCAAGGCGACGGCTTTTGGCAACCGCCCCCACCATTCGTTGACGAAATACACCAGCCCCCAGATCAGCAGGCCGGTGATGCCAAGAGAGACCAGAAAAGACAGGATATCGCTACGCTGCATGGAACGCTCCGTCGAGAGTCCGTAAGTGGTTCGTGGATGTTCGGCCCACCGTCGCAGCGGTCAATCATCTCGACCACCTCGGAACGGGCAGCGATATGGCATGGTTATCGCGTGAGGCCGTTAGCGTCGTTCCAGCGAAGAACCGGCCCATTCTCGTGGCGACACCGCATCCGTAATGTAACCGCAACCCACCTCGAAAAGACATAATTCCGTCAGCGAAACGCTCAACGGCCTATACTTAACGAAAATGGGCCAAATACACCGATCTTTTTTCCGCTAATCGAGCAACGAGAATCGTTGATTTAAGACCGCTCGAACCGTCATGAAACGTTCGCTCTCCCTCGCTCTGCTGTACGTGCTGATAGCCGCTTTCTGGATCTTCGGATCCGACCAACTGGTGCTCTGGTTGAATCTCGATCCCGAGGCGAGCACGCGCTTGCAAACGGTCAAGGGTTGGACTTTCGTCGCCTTCACGGCCTTGCTTTTGTTCCTTTTGCTGCGGCGACTCGAAACCGAAAGGCAACTGGAATCCCAATTCGAATCGCCCCCGCGAACAGCTTGGATACCGGTCGCGCTGTTCTCGCTGCTGGTGGCCCTGACCGTGCTATCGGGAATACTCGCTTACCGCGAAGTGATCGGGCATTTTGGCGAAGCGGCAGTCAACACGCGCTTGTTGGCCTGGATCGGTTTCATGTTGCTGTTCGCGCTGGTGGCCAGCTCGATCTGCATTCTGTTTTGGTGGCAGAACACCAAGGCTCGCTTCGTGTTGGAGCGCCTTCGCATCGATCTCGAACGGGCCAACCTGCGCCATCGATACGAAACCCTGCTTCGGCAATCCTTGGACGTCGTGGTACTGCTGGCCGAGGATGGCGTCATCGTCGAGGTCAACGACCGCGTTCGAGAATACTACGGCCGCGCTCCCGAGGAGTTGCGAGGCCGGTCCGTGCGGGAACTGCGCGCCCCGGAATCGTGGGGGGCCTTCGCGGACGACTATCGCCGCGTGGCCCAGACCGGCGGCGCCCTATTCGAGCGTCTGCACCAACGGCGGGATGGCACCCCGTTCCCGGTCGAGGTCAGCGCTCGACCCCTCGACTACCAGGAACGGCGCTATTTTCAGTCGGTGGTTCGCGACATTTCCGAACGCAAACGGACGGAAGCCGCCCTAACCGCGCAAGACCGCCGCTTCCGCGCCACTTTCGAGCAGGCGGCTGTCGGTATGGCCCACGTCGCGCCCGATGGGCATTGGATGCTGGTCAACGACCGGTTGTGCGCGATCATCGGCTACTCGCGCCAGGAATTGCTGCAAAAAACCTTTCAAGACATTACGCATCCCGACGATTTGGAAAAAGATCGGTGGCTAACCGAACAGATGCTGACCGGTCAGATCCGGACCTATTCGATGGAAAAACGCTATCTCCACAAGGACGGCGGCATCGTTTGGGTCAATCTCACGATTTCGCTGTTGCGGAATGCCGAGGAACAGCTCGAATACTTTATCGTCGTGATAGACGATATCACCCTCCGCAAACGCATCGAACAACGTCTAGCCCGGATTAGCCGTTTCTACGCGGCATTGAGTTTGACCAATCAAGCCATTCTCCGCAACGTCGAAAACGACGATCAACTGTTCGAGGAAACCTGCCGGATCGCGGTGAAGTGCGGCGAACTCAAGGGCGCCTGGATCGGCTTGCAGGACCCCAACGACAAGCAACTGCGGGTAGCGGCCGCTTTCGGCGAACTGCGCGGCCGGCTGGTTTCGTTGGGGGAGTCGATCGCGGAAGGATCGGCGTTACCGTACCAGCCCGCGCACAGAGTATTGGCCAGCGCTTCCCACTGGCTCGACAACGATTTGCTCGATGACCACGCCGGCGAAACCGATTGGCAAATCTTGGCGGCGACCACTGGCGTTCGCTCGTGCGCCGCTTTTCCGTTGCAACGCGGGGGCGCAGTAATCGGCGCTTTCAGCCTGTATGCGTCCGAGCCGGAGTTTTTCGATCCGGAGCTGGTCGAGCTGCTCGACGAGATGGCAGCCGATGTCTCGTTCGCTCTCGATAACATCGCCCGCGAAGCACAACGCCGGCGCGCGGAACAGGAACTCCGGCTGGCCGCTGCCGTTTACGAGCAAAGCGCCGAGGGTATCCTGGTCAGCGACCAGGATAATCGCATCGTGATGGTCAATCGCGCCTTCACCGAGGTAACCGGCTACCCGTTGGAAGAAATACGGGGACAGAATCCGTGCATTCTCGCATCCGGCCGCCACGATCGGGATTTTTACCGGACGATGTGGGCTTCCTTGCAGGAGGTGGGGCATTGGCAAGGGGAAATCTGGAATCGCCGCAAGAATGGCGAAATCTACCCCGAATGGTTGGGCATCACGGCGTTGCGCGATGCCGAAAACCGGATCGACCACTACATCGGGATTTTCGACGACGTGTCGGTCCGCAAGGCAGCGGAAGAAAAAATTCAGTATCTTGCCCATCATGATCCGCTTACCGGCTTGCCCAACCGGATTTTGCTGCAGGATCGCTTGCGGCAAGCACTGGTGCAGGCGAGCCGGCACCATCGGCTGGTCGCGGTGTTGCTGCTCGACCTGGATCGCTTCAAAACCATCAACGATTCCCTGGGGCACGCGGTCGGCGACCGGCTGCTCCAAGGCTTCGGACAGCGGCTGAACGGCTTGGCCGGCGAAGGCGATACGGTTTGCCGGCGCGGCGGGGACGAATTCGTGATCGTGTTGAGCGACCTGCAACGCGCCGAGGATGCGGGTCAGTTAGCGGAACGAATTCTGTCCGCGCTATCCTCGCCCTTCGAGATCGAAGGCCACGCGCTCGCCAGCAGCGCCAGCGTCGGTATCAGCCTGTTTCCCACCGATGGCCAAGACGCCGAAACGTTGCTCCGGAACGCCGACCTCGCCATGTACCGGGCCAAAGACCACGGCCGCAATAACTTTCAGTTCTTCACCGCCGATCTCACCACCGGAACGCTAGAGCGGCTACACATCGAGCACCGCCTGCGGCAAGTTATCGAGCGAGGAGGATTGACGCTGCATTATCAGCCGCAAATCGCGCTGGAGACGGGCCAAATGCTGGGCATGGAAGCGTTGGTGCGCTGGACCGATCCCGGTTTGGGGAGAATATCGCCGACGAGGTTCGTCAAGATAGCCGAAGAATCCGGGCTGATCGTGCAATTGGGGCGATGGGTGCTACACGCCGCGTGCCATACCGTTCGCGGTTGGCAAACGCAAGGTTTGCCCCCGATACCGGTGGCGGTCAACATTTCCGCCTTGCAGTTCGCTCGTCCGGACTTCGTGGAGGTCGTGGCTACGGCGCTCGCCGAATCCGGCTTGGAACCGCGCTGGCTGGAACTGGAACTCACCGAATCGATCTTGATGGCCGAAGCGGGGCCGGTGCTAGAGACCTTGCATGCGCTCAAACAATTGGGTATCCGATTGTCGATAGACGATTTCGGCACCGGTTACTCAAGCCTTAACTATCTGCGCCGGTTCGCCTTGGACAAACTCAAGATCGACCGCTCGTTCGTGCGCGAGCTAGGGAGCGGCGGTAACGGCGATGCCACCGCCATCGTCCAAGCCATCATCGCCCTGGCTAAAGCCCTGCGGCTGGCAACCATCGCCGAGGGCGTCGAAACCATCGAACAGCGCCAGATGCTGCGAGACTACGGCTGCGACGGGATCCAAGGCGATCTGATCAGCCAGCCGTTACCCGAAGAGGCTATGGGCGACTATCTGGGCGCTAGGCTGCCCTAGCAACCGCATCGTTCCGTTCGGCCAGAATCAAGTCCGCCGCTTTCTCTCCGATAATCATGGTCGGAGCGTTGGTGTTGCCGCCGATCAGGGTCGGCATGATCGACGCATCCACCACTCGCAACCCGCTCAGACCGTGCACCCGCAATCGGTCGTCGACCACCGCCAGCGGATCGCGCCCCATCTTGCAGGTACCGACCGGGTGGTAAATGGTCTCGGCCCGGCGACGGATAAATTCTCGCAGTTCGTCGTCGGTTTGCACCGCTTCGCCGGGGAACAATTCCTCGCCGCGATAGCCGTCGAAAACGCGCGCCGCCAGAATCTGACGGCAAGCTTTCACCCCGGCCAACAGCGCTTCCAAATCGTCCGGATGGCTCAAATAGTTGGGCTGGATCAGCGGCGGATCGCGCGGATCGGCGCTTTTCAGGGCAAGATAGCCGCGGCTCTTGGGACGCAGATCGCAGACGTGCAGCGAATAGCCGTAACCATGCCAGATCCGCCGGCCGTGATCGTCGAGAATGGTCGAGGTCAGGTGATATTGCAGATTGGGCAACGGCAGCGCGGGGTCGGATTTAGCGAAACCGCCGGCTTCGGCCAGGTTGCTGGTGAGAAAACCGCGCCCGTGGCGGAGATATTCGACGATGCTGGCCAGCAGGCGCGGCAAGAACGACAGCGCAAAACCGTAGGACGCCCGCCGCCGGTCCCGGTGGGCGACGATCACGTCCAGATGATCTTGCAGGTTCTGGCCGACGCCAGGCAAATCGTGCACCAGCGGGATACCGTGCCGCTCCAGTTCGGCGCGAGGCCCGACGCCGGAGAGCATGAGCAACTGCGGCGAATTGATCGTTCCGCCGGACAGCAAGACCTCCCGCCGCGCTTGCAGTTCGACCTGCTGGCCATCGCGGGCAAGATAGGCCACGCCGGCCGCCCGTTTGCCGTCGAACCGTATCCGGCTGGCTAGGGCATTGGTAATGATCGTCAGATTCGGGCGCGAGCGTGCCGGTTGCAGATAAGCGCGGGCGCTGCTGCACCGCCGGCCATCCTTTTGCGTAACTTGGTAGAAGCCGATGCCTTCCTGGTCGGCGCCGTTGAAATCGTCGCTGATCCGGTAACCGGTTTCTCCGGCGGCACGGACGAACACCGCGCTGATTTCGCTTCGCTGGCGCAAGTCGGCGACGTTGAGAGGTCCGCCCGTCCCGTGGTAGCCGGACGGGCCGCGCTCCTGATGCTGGTTGCGCTTGAACAACGGCAGCAGGTCGGCATAACCCCAACCCGAATTGCCCAGTTCCGCCCAACGGTCATAGTCCCAGCGATGGCCGCGGGTGTAGACCATGGCATTGCTGGAGCTGCTGCCGCCCAAGGTTTTGCCGCGCGGCCAGAACAGCCGGCGCCGGTAGAGTTGCGGTTGCGGCTCGGTGGTATAGCGCCAGTTCAAGGTCTTGCTGCGCACCATGAAGAAGATACCCACCGGAATGCGAATCCATGGGCTGCTGTCCTCGGGGCCGGCTTCCAGCAAACAGACTTGTTGGTTTGGGTCGGTGGACAGGCGATTGGCCAGCACGCAACCGGCCGAACCGGCGCCGATGATGATGTAATCGTACATGGTTCCAAATCCTGTGCCCGGTAGGCCGGACGGTCGTTGGCGAGCGACAAAAATCTTGATCGCGAATCCGGCAAGACTAATGACTTCGCCGGAACGGAGCTTGTCGAAAATGGTGGCAATTTGTCGAAACTGGTTAGCGGCGCGCGGGGGCACTACACTTTCGTGATTGTTGGCCATAGCGCCGTCGACCGGCGTAAGGTAGTCAATCGTTCGCTCGAAAGGAGCGAGCGGTGTCCTCCCTCGAAACCACACCGAGAAGGCACGATCTTGAGCAAGCTGTATATTTGGCAAAATCGCGGTTTTTTCATGGGTCATCTGCCGGATATCTCCGAGCACCGGCTCGGTTCCGCCGCGCTGTGCGCCGGGATCGACAAATCGTTTCGGGTGCTGGAGAGCGAAAGCAGCATCTGGCGGGAATGTCGAAGCGTGCTGGTGCCGCCGGGTTGTCTCCACGAAGTCCAGGTCGGCGGCGCCATCATGGCGATTCTGTTCGTCGAACCGGAAAGCGAAGACTACAGGGCGATTCAAGACGCCATGCTCGACGGCGAATGGCAGTGCCTCTATGGACTGATCGGCGAGAAAGAGGTGCTGGCCGCGCTGCGCGAGGCTTGGGAACGCGAACTGGACGCTGCGGCGATTCACGATCTGCTCGACCGCTTGATTCCGCCGCCGAACCCGGAAACCCGCCAGCAGCCGCTGGACAGCCGGATTCAGCGGGCGATCCAACTGATGAAAGAGGACTTGACCCACAGCTATTCGATGAACGAACTGGCCGAGCACGTCAACCTGTCGCCGACCCGCTTGGTGCATCTGTTCAAGGAGGAAGTCGGCGTGCCGATCCGGCGCTTCCGCCAGTGGCACCGGATGCGAGTGGTAGCGGCTTTGATCGCCCAGGGCGATACCTTGACCGAAGCGGCTCTAGGGGCGGGTTTTGCCGATTCCTCGCACTTTAGCCGCGCGTTCCGCAATATGTTCGGCATCACCCCGTCCTCCGTGTTCGGCCGCGCCGCCAACGTGCGAATCGTCATCGCCTGAGACGCTTTGCCCGTGTTCGCGCTGATCGATAGCCATACCCATTTCGACGACGCCGGCTTCGACGCCGACCGCGACGCCGCTTACCAGCGGGCGCGGGCCGCGGGAGTGGAGGCCCAGGTGCTGGCGGCGGTCAGCGCCCGGCTGTGGCCGAAACTGAAAACGGTCGCGGCGAGCTATCCTGGCTTGTATCCCAGCTATGGCCTGCATCCGGTTTGGCTCGCCGAGCATCGTCCGGAACATCTGGATCAACTGGCCGACTGGCTGATGCAGGAACGGCCGGTGGCCATCGGCGAGTGCGGGCTGGATCACTACCTCCCCAACCTCGATCCCGACCTTCAGGCGGAATATTTCGCCGGGCAATTGCGCTTGGCTCGCCGCCACGATTTGCCGGTGGTCATCCACGCCCGCCATGCGGTCGATCACGTCATCAAGCTGGTGCGGCGCTTCGCGGGCGTGCGCGGCATGGTGCACAGCTTTTCCGGCAGCGTGGATCAGGCCCGACGGCTGCTGGATTTGGGTATCCTGCTCAGCTTCGGCGGACCGTTGACTTACGAGCGCGCCACCCGGCTGCGCGGCTTGATGAAAGTCCTGCCGCTGGACGGTTTCCTGCTGGAAACCGACGCTCCCGACCAACCGCCGAGCGCGCACCCCGGCCAGCGCAACGAGCCGGCCTATCTGGCGGAGGTGCTGGCCTGCGTCGCCGCGCTGCGTAACGCCGACCCGGCCGAAATCGCCGCCGCGACGGCCGCCAACGCCCGCCGGCTGTTCAAACTGCCCGATGCCGTACCCGCAGGCCCGCACTGAAATCCTGATCGGAACCGAAGGCTTGGCCCGGCTGCGGGCGGCGCACGTTCTGGTGGCCGGCTTGGGTGGAGTCGGCGGTTATACGGCCGAAGCCTTGGGTCGTGCCGGCATCGGCCGCCTGACCCTGCTGGATCACGACGTCGTATCGCCCTCCAATCTCAACCGGCAGTTGCTGGCGCTACACTCGACGCTGGATCGGCCCAAAGTCGAGGTGATGGCGGAGCGGTTGCGCGATATCGACCCGGCCATCGAGTTGAGCATGATCGGCGAATTTCTCCGGCCGGAAGCGGCCGAAACGCTAGTCGCTGCCGCCCCTTATAGCTATATCGCGGACTGCATCGACAGCATCGCCTGCAAAGCGGCGCTGGTCGCGGCCTGTCATCGGCATGGCGTGCCGGTGATCTCCGCGCTGGGCGCGGGCAACTGCCTGGACGTGAGCCGGGTACGGGTCGCGCAATTGAGTCAGACCCAAATGTGTCCGCTGGCCCGCGAGTTGCGCCGGCGCTTGCGGGAATTGGACGCGCCGCTGAATTACCCGGTGATCTACAGCGACGAACCGCGCCGCCCTCCCCTGCCTCACCGGCCGGCCGGCGGTGACGAGCCCGGCCGGCCCCGGGCGGTGAACGGCACGATTTCCTATATGCCGGCGCTGTTCGGTATCCTACTGGCCGGTTATATCGTCCAGC
Organism: Competibacteraceae bacterium UBA2792; assembly: GCA_002352125.1. Lineage (GTDB taxonomy): Bacteria > Pseudomonadota > Gammaproteobacteria > Competibacterales > Competibacteraceae > Competibacter_A. The sequence continues at coordinate 25,803 of DEHU01000141.1, forward strand.
GGCTATTGGGCGATGGATAGGACAAGGCGGCCGCGCCGCTGCCGGCCCTTCCCAAGGGCAAGCGCCCGAAAGCTTTTTTCTTCAATGCCTCAGCCACGGATTCCAAATCGACATGAACTGGCCTAACACCGCACTGACCGAACGACTCGGCATCCGCTATCCGATCATTCAAGCGCCCATGACCGGCGGCCCCGGTACGCCGCAATTGGCGGCGGCGGTCTCCAACGCGGGCGGCCTCGGATCGCTGGCGGGAGGTTACCTGCGACCGGAACAGTTGCGGGAAGCCATCGCCGAGGTGCGCACACTGACCGACCGGCCGTTCGCCGTCAGCTTGGCGGCCAACGCACCCGCCAAAGCCGACGACGACCGTATCGCCCGCGCTCGCGAACTGCTGGCGCCGTACCGCGCCGAGCTGGGACTGCCGCCAGAAACCGTCGCGTTGCCGGCACCGCCCGATTTCGTCGAGCAACTGGACGTGGTGCTGGACGAAAAGGTACCGGCGCTGAGTTTGATCTTCGGCGTGCCGGACGCCGTGTGCCTGGAATTGCTGCGAGACGCCGGAATCGCGGTCTTGGGTACCGCCACCCATCTGCTGGAAGCGATCGTGCTGGAAGAGAGCGGCGTAGATTTCATCGTCGCCCAAGGCGCCGAGGCAGGTGGTCACCGCGCAACCTTCATCGGCCATCCCGAACAAGGTTTGGTCGGCACCCTGACGCTAGTGCCGCTGCTGACTAAACACGTCCGGGTTCCCATCGTCGCCGCCGGCGGCATCATGGACGGGCGCGGCATCGCCGCCGCGCGGGTATTGGGTGCGGCCGGCGCGCAAATGGGCACCGCTTTCCTGGCCTGCCCGGAAAGCGGCGCCCATCCCGCTTACAAGGCCTTATTGACCCAGGGTAGCGAAATCGCCACGATCTTGAGCCGGGTTTTCACCGGCCGTTGCGGTCGAGTCCTGCGCAATCGGCTGGCCGACGAATTGCGCGCGCACGAAGCCGAACTACCCAGTTTTCCGTCGCAACTATTCCTAACCCAGGAACTGAGGCAAGCCGCCGCCGAACGGGGTACGACCGATTTCATGGCCTTGTGGGCCGGCCAGGGCTGTCATCTGTGCGAATTCCGCCCCGCAGCCGAATTGGTCGCAGCTTGGGCGAAGCAGGTCACCGCGCTGCTGGGAAGCGGCGAAAAACCGGAACCGGCGTCGCCGGAACCAGCCGGGCGAGAACCGCCGCAGGAAGCGATTTTCGATCTCGCTTCCGTTATTTAACGGTGCGATTCCGCCAGCAGCCGATGCAACCGCTTCCAGTCGAACGCTGGCCCCGGATCGGTCTTGCGGCCTGGGGCGATATCGGAATGGCCGACCAGCCGGTCGGGCCGAATCGCAGGATAAGCGACCCGCAGCGCCGCGACGACTGCCGCCAGATGCAAATACTGGCGGTCGTCGTAGGGCAACTGGTCGGTGCCTTCCAGTTCGATTCCGACGCCGAAATCGTTGCAGCGATGGCGGCCGGCGTAAACCGATTCGCCAGCGTGCCAAGCCCGGCGATGAAACGGTACGTACTGCACCATTTCGCCGTCCCGGCGGACGAGCAAATGCGCCGATACCCGCATCCCGGCGATTTGCTGGAAATACGGATGTGCGGCCGGATCGAGCGCATTGGCGAACAGCGCGTCGATCCAAGGTCCGCCAAATTCGCCGGGCGGCAGGCTGATGCCGTGGACGACGATCAAATCCACCGCCGAGCCGGCCGGCCGGTCGTCGCAGTTGGGCGAGGGTCGATACTCGGCCGCGTCCAACAACCCTGTCGCCGGATCGATCCGCATCGCCGGTTACAAAACCATGTGCTCGAAGTTGTAGCTCATGTCGGTATGTGGGCGCTGCAAGAGAAAACCCTGCACATAATCGATGCCGCACGCCCACAATACCGGCAAGATCGTAGCATCCTCGACTCCCGTTAGGATGACGTTCGCGCCTAGAGCGGCCAAATCGCGAACCAACAGGCCGAGTTCTTGCTGGCGCGTTTTGTCGCTGAGCAGGTTCTGGGTGAAATGGCTTTCCAGCTTGACGTAATCAATTTGCAGATACTGGACGAGCGCTTGCGCCCGTTCGTGGCCGCTGAAATGGTCCAGGGAAAGCCTGCAACCCAGCTCTTTAAGCCGTTTCAGGAACGGCAACAGCATCTGTTTGTTCACTTCAGCGGTGGTTTCCGCGATCTCGAATACCAGGCTGGCGGCCGATACATCGGTCTTTTGCAGGCCACCCTTTAGCCAGTTCAATAGCTCTTCGTCCTGCAGAATAGTGGGAGAGATGTTGATAAACAGGACCACCGATTGGCCGTGCGCGCGCCGCTCGCGCAACATTCGGATGGAATGAGCGATGACCCAACGGTCGAGCACCATACCGATCCGGTGGCGTTTGACTAAGGTGAACACGGTTTCCGGCAGTAATTCCCAGCCCTCGCGATTGCGCATTCGCAACAAAACTTCGTAGCGCTCGGTGGTATCGCCGCGCAGGCTAACGATCGGCTGGAACAGCAGATTCATCCGCTGCTGCTGTACGGCTTCACGAATTTCCTCCAGCAGCTTGCGCTGCTGCGGGCTATCCGCACTCTGGTCGGCGCTCTGGTGGTGATGGACATGGATCCGGGTATCTTTGCTGTCCCGTGCCATACCGCAGGCCAGATCGGCTTGCTGGATCAACAAAGCGGCTTCCTGCTTGGAAGAGCCGGCGATGCTGATACCGATGCTGGTACGCAGTTGGGTATCGCCGCTGCCGAGCCGGTAGGGCTCCGTTTCCAGGCTGGCTTGCACGACGCGCGCGGTGGCGAGCAGCGATTCCTGGCTGGCGAAGCCCAGCAGGACCGCAAAAACGGCATCGCCGAACCGGGCCGTGATCGGATCGACTCCCAGCGTAGCTTGCAGGCGTTTAGCGGCTTGTTCGACAATTTCGTCGGCCGCAGCTACGTCCTGGCTCTCGACGATGCGCAAGTTATCCAACGTAACCAACATCACCGCGACGGCTTGAGCATTAGCGGTGGCGGCGACCAGCACGCGTTCCAGATGGGCGAGAAAGTAAGGCCGATTGTACAAGCCGCTCACGGTGTCCCGATTGCTGAGTTGGCTAAACTTGCGATACAAGCCGCGCCCTTGCCGCAACCGTTTGGCGACGGCCGCGAACAACAGTTCCGCGTTCAATGGCTTACCCAGTAGCGCCTCGCCACCCAAACCTGCGGCAGACAAGCGCTGGCCGATATCGGTCTGCGCCGATAACAAGATCAGGGGCATTTCCTGGAACAGCTCGTGTTGCTGAATAGCTTGGGTCAGCGTTAGCCCGTCGGTTTCTTTCAAGTCCAGGCTCACGATCAACAGGCTGGGACGGAAGTTGTAGAGCGCTTGCAGAATCTGGAGAGGCTGGGGAAGCACTTGCGTCACCAAGCCCCGGCTATCCAGCCAGCGAGCGATCTCGCGGGCGGAGGCCAGGGTATCATCGACGATCAGAATGCGGTGATCGTGCTTCAAAACCCGCTCGTCCAATGCCTCCAGCAGCATCGGAACGTCCACCGGTTTCGTGAAATAACCGGCTCCACCCGCTTCCACTGCATCGATCCGGGCAGTGATGTCGCCGCGATCAGCCACAAAGAGAATCGGTGCGTCCGGCGTCAATATCTGGCGCAGGGTAGCGATTTGCTGCAGGGTCGTTTGGCTGTCGCCCGAATGGTCCAAGTCGACGATGAGGGCGACCGGTTGTTGCGATTCGGCTAACAGTTTGCGGACCTCGGGTAAACCGGAACAAAGCCGCACCTGGAAACCGCCCCGCTGCCCGAGTTTGTGAGCCAGTTCGCGCATAGATTCCGGCCCTACCAACCAAGCCGTTGTCTCCAAGCTTGTTTTCGAGGCAGTTATCGGAGGAAACCATTCGCCTGCTTCCCACTTGGAAAATAAAGGCGTGGTGAGCAATTCGGTCGGTTGGACAGGGGTACCACTTCCGGGGGGTGGCACCGCCCGGCAAAGCGCATCCACGACCGCGATCAGCTTTTCCCGCTGCTCGCCTTTGGGCAATTCGCCTTTATCCAGACACTCGCCAAGCTGCTGTTCGAGCCGTTCGGCCAGCGCCACGATCTTTTGGTGCTCAGGCTGCGGACGAGCCAAATTCAGCAGTTCTTGCACCGCGCGCTGCAGCAATACGAAAAATTCCCGGCTCCATTTGATATAAACGAGTTTCTCGGCCAAATCCTCGATGCGTTGAAGTTTGCCGGCGAGCGGTTCGGCGCGGGCGGGTTTCGGTTCCATGATCAATTACCTTCTCGCGGTTCTGACAACACAACAGTTAATCGCAAGCAGAGAGCTTCGAGCAAATAGTAGTACGCCGACACGACTAAGGGGGTGGGAACGCAAATTTTCGCGCTCCCACCCCCAATAGTTTTGCTTTCAATTTCGAGCTCGCCGGCCGCAAATCGTTCGCGACCAGCAAGCCAAGCGTCTGCCTATGCGATCACTGGGTTTCGAGATGATAGGAAACGATGCGCTCGACCTCGTTTCTGGAACCGAGAATCACCGGGCAACGCTGGTGCAGACCGGTGGGTTGCAGCTCCATGATCCGCTGCGTTCCGGTAGTCGCCAGCCCGCCGGCTTGTTCGACGATGAAACTCATCGGNNCAGCGCATGTTGAAATCCTTGCGCCGCGGGCCTTCCTTACCGGCCAAGCATTCGTCTATATAACGCCGCACGGGCGGATCCCAGAAACGCGTATAGGCCGAGTTGATCGAAAAGGCCTGCGTATCCTCCGGAATCTTCATGTTGGGGTTGGTCAGAATGTACTCGCCGATGCGCTGATCCAGCGTGAAACCGTTGACGCCGTGGCCNNCCGTTGACATCGGTGTTGGAGGAGCCATCCAGCGGATCGAAGACCAGCAGGTATTTGCCGCGCGGATACTGGGGAGGCAGATGGTAAACGTCGCTCATCTCCTCGGAGGCCATAGCGGCAACGTGACCGGCCCATTCGTTGCGCTTGATNNATGGCTTTGCAAGCGATCACGACATCGTTGATCAACGCCGTAAAATCACCCGACACCCCCTTGAAGTGCCGTTGTTCTTCGATAATGAATTCGGTGATAGTAGTACCGATAGGCATTTTGGTTATCTCTAAAATTGTACGAGCCGATGCGGCACGGCGGGCGTAAAATCGCGCCGGTCGAACCGCGTACAGTATACCTATTTATCGTAAATTTTTCGTGGTTTTTAGCAAGCTTTATATTGCAACGCAGCATTTTTTTGCTATACTCGGTTTCGTCGGCGATACTGTATCGGGAGAACACCATGAACGAGACGCCCGCAACGGGTTTCGACCCGCTCAAGCCTCTGATGGCATCGATGAAGAAGACCAATCAGATGATGGTCGAGCAGACGGAAAAATGGGTCGAGCTCCGCATGGATAGCTTGAGGGCTTACCTGGATTTGGGCTTGGCGCAGATCAAGGTCGCGCTCAAGGTGACCGACCCCCATAGCTTGCACGAATTCGTGGATAGCCAGTTTGCCGTGGGAAGTTTCGTCGGCCACCGAATACTCGACGATGGCCGGGCGCTCGCCGAGTGGGGAACCGATTGTTGCGGCCAAGCCAACCGTCTAGCCAGAGAAAACGCGCTGCATATGCTGTTCAAATGCTAGCCGTATTGCGCGAAGACGAAGCACCTCATTCGAAGGATCGCTCCGTCGCGAAGATATCGCTTCGAGGAGACGGCGACACGAAGTTGGCCGGCTTTGCAAGAACCGCTTTTCTGTCGTCGAGTGCATCGTTTTGATCGTTGACGGTTCTTTGTGGGCGGCTGGATGCAAGGCGCTGGTGGTCGCCAGCTTCCTGACGGTGGCGACGCCAAGCCAGGCGGGTTATTTGGTTGGGATGATAGCCTTTGCCAAGGGCGATTATCCGGCCGCGCTGGTGGAATGGCGTCCCCTGGCCGAACGAGGCGAAACCGAAGCGCAATTCAATTTGGGCGTACTGTACGATCGCGGCTTGGGAGTAGAGCAAGATTATGGCCAAGCCGCCAAATGGTATCGCCTCGCCGCCGAGCAAGGACACGCCAAGGCCCAGTTTAACCTGGCGGTGTTATATGCCAACGGCTTGGGGAGCAAGCAGGATTCGGCGGAAGCTGCCCGCTGGTACCGGCAGGCAGCAACCCAAGGTCAAGTGGAAGCTCAATTCAACTTGGGCTTGCTTTACGAAGAGGGTTCGGGAGTGCCCCAAAACTATGCCGATGCTGCGCACTGGTATCGGCTAGCCGCCGAGCAAGGACACGCCGTCGCCCAAAACAACCTGGGGATTTTGTACGCGAACGGCCAAGGAGTGCCGCGGGATTTGGCGGCTGCCTATGCGTGGTACGACGTGGCGGCGACGAACGGCAACACCAAGGCTCGCCTCAACCGCGACCGGCTCGCCGAAACGCTATCCCCCAAGCAACTTCTCGAAAGCCGGCAACTATCCGCCGAATACGCCGAACGCTATCGACTTTGGCCGGTCCCCTGAACGCGTTACCACCACGACAGGAATCCTAGCGGAGAATGCGTCAAGGCAACGCTGACGATGTAACCAAACACGATCAGCGCCGCTATCCAAGCCATTGCCCGAACCGTTTTGGTCGATCCGCGCTTGAGGGCGATGGTGCCGAGGATGACGTAAAGAACCAGCCCCAAGACTTTGGCGGTCAGCCAGTTTTGCACGAACGGATACTGGTGCAAGATCGCGACTAAGCCAAGGGCGCTCGCCAGCAATACAGCGTCGATCACGTGCGGCACGATCCGAACCCATCGCCTTTGTAAGCATGCCGAGTCGGCTAGCATCCAGATTCCGCGCAACGCAAACAGGCAGAAACTCAGAGCGACGGTGGTGATATGAAGATGCTTGAGGGCGCTGTACACGATATATGGACCTTCCGAGCAAATTATGACGGGTTTGCCAGCAAAATCCTTTTTCGCTAGCGATTTCAAATGCGCGAAATTTTAGTATTATTTCACGCTTTGTTTGGCTGCCCTACGTGGGCGTTTTTTATTCGGAATATTTTTGGAGGTACTCGCAACATATGGTAACCATCCGCTTGTCTCGCGGCGGCGCCAAAAAGCGTCCCTTCTACGCCGTGGTTGTGACCGATAGCCGCAATCGGCGCGACGGTCGTTATATCGAGCGCCTCGGGTTTTTCAACCCGATCGCCAGCGGCAAAGACCAACGGCTGAGCCTGAACCAAGAGCGCGTTCAGTATTGGTTGAACAACGGCGCCCAACCATCCGAGCGCGTAGTGAGCCTGATCGCGGAAACCCGCAAGCAGCAGGCTCAATAACGGCTCCGAAACCGGCTCGGGCACGATGTCGGACTGGGTGGTGTTGGGCCGGGTATCTGGTCTGTTTGGCGTCCAGGGTTGGGTGCGTGTGTTCTCTGATACCCAACCTCGCGACGGCATCGTCCGTTACAACCCGGTGTTTTTGAAACGCCAAGACGAATGGCAGCCGTTCGAGATCGAAACGGGCCGCGCTCACGGTTCGGGCGTGGTGTTGAAATTCGTCGGTTGCGATGATCGAGATCGGGCTGCATCTTTGCTTCAGTGCGAAATCGCCGTGCGGCGCGAGCAGTTACCGCCTCCAGAGCCCGGCGAATATTACTGGGCGGATTTGGAGGGGATGCAAGTGGTTACGCTGGACGGCGTGGAATTGGGGAGGATCGATTCCCTGTTCGCGACCGGCGCCAACGACGTGATGATCGTGCGCGGAGAACGGAAGCGGCTCGTGCCTTTCATTCGAGGCAGCGTGATCGCCGAAATCGACCTCGCGAGGCGCTTGGTGCGGGTCGATTGGGATCCGGACTTTTAGCTCTCCTCGCTATTTCGGGCAGAGAAGTCTGGCGATTAGAGCATTTTGAAAGCAGGAACGCCGTCGTGCGCGTAGACGTGGTGACTTTGTTTCCCGAGATGGTCGAAACGCTGCTGCGGTTTGGCGTAACCGGCCGGGCAGTCGAACGCGGCTTGCTGGCAGTGGCCACCTGGGACCCGCGCGACGACACCCACAACCGGCATCGTACCGTGGATGATCGGCCCTACGGCGGCGGACCGGGCATGGTGATGAAAGTACAACCGCTGCGCGATACGCTGCACCGGGCGCGGCGAGCGGCAGAACCGCGCGGCAGGACGATTCATCTGAGTCCCCAAGGCCGGCCGCTAAACCAGAACGGTGCGCGAGAATTGGCGCAAGCAGAGCGATTGATTTTGCTGGCCGGTCGATACGAAGGGATCGACGAGCGATTGATCGAGGCCGAAATCGACGAAGAATGGTCCATCGGCGATTACGTGCTCAGCGGCGGCGAACTGGCGGCGCTGGTGCTGATCGATGCCGTAGCTCGGTTATTGCCGGGGGCGCTGAACGACGACGAGTCGGCCCAACAGGATTCGTTCACGGACGGCCTGCTGGATTGCCCGCACTACACGCGTCCCGAAGAAATCGATGGACGGCGGGTACCGGCCGTGTTGCTGAGCGGCGACCACGCCGCCATCGCCCGCTGGCGCCGACGCGAAGCGCTGGGCCGAACTTGGCTGCGACGGCCCGAGCTGTTGGCGCTGCGATCGCTGGATGCCGCCGAACAAGCATTATTGAACGAGTTTATTCGCGAACACCAAGAGAAAACGGAGAACGCCGGCCTCGCCGGGGATCTCGCGGAGCAACGTGGAGCGTAGTGTCATGAGCAAACTGATCGAAGAATTTGAACGAGCACAAATGAATCGCGAAATCCCGGTTTTTGGTCCGGGCGATACCGTGATAGTACGAGTCAAGGTGAAGGAAGGTAGCCGCGAACGGTTGCAGGCTTTCGAGGGTATCGTGATCGCCAAGCGCAACCGGGGGCTGAATTCGGCGTTCACCGTGCGCAAGATTTCTCACGGCGAGGGCGTAGAACGGGTCTTCCAGACCTACAGTCCAGCGATCTCCGATATCACCGTCAAACGCCGGGGCGATGTGCGCCGCGCCAAGCTGTATTACCTGCGTGGCCTGGAAGGCAAAGCAGCCCGCATCAAGGAGAAGCTGTCTTAAAGTTCGGCGATATGGTCTCGCGACGAGGGCGATCATTGCCAGATCGCCTTTTTTGTTTGAAGACCTCATCGCTGTGCCTAACATTCCCCTAGCCCTTCAAAAAAGGGACCGAGGAGAAGGCATTTTCCATTAGAGAAGCGACATGCACGACCAATGGGCAAACTGGTTAGATCCAGTTCGGGCGCTGGCGGCGGAAGCCAGCGAGCGAATTCTGGAAATCTACGCCACGGCGTTCGGAGTCACCGCCAAGGACGACGACAGTCCGCTGACCGCCGCCGATCTGGCCGCGCATCACGCCATTCTCGCCGGCCTGCGACAATTGACCCCGACTATCCCTATCCTGTCGGAAGAATCGGCGACTATCCCGTTCGCCGAGCGTTCGCGGTGGCAGCGTTATTGGCTGGTGGACCCGCTGGACGGCACTAAAGAATTCGTGCAGCGCAACGGTCAATTCACCGTCAACATCGCCCTGATCGAGGGAAACGAACCGGTTCTTGGCGTCGTGCGAGTACCGGTGACCGGCGTCTGTTATTTCGCCGCCCGGGGCCGCGGGGCATTTCGCGATAACCCAGGCCAACCGCTACAGTCGATTGCGGTCGCACCGTTGCGGCCCGGCGAGCCGGTGCGCGTGGTGGGGAGCCGGTCACACGGTGGACCGGCTTTGCAGGCGTTCGTCGCCAAACTGGGCGCGCACGAGCTGGTCACCATCGGCAGCTCGCTCAAGTTCTGCCAGGTGGCGGAAGGATCGGCGGATGTCTATCCGCGCCTCGGCCCGACCTCGGAATGGGACACCGCCGCCGCGCAAGCCATCGTCGAGGTCGCGGGCGGCCGGGTGGTCTCGGCGGAGACCGGCGAGCCACTGCGCTACAACACCCGCGAATCGCTGTTAAACCCGCATTTTATCGTTTACGGCGACGGTGGCCGCAACTGGTTGAGCTACGTTCCGCGCCAAGATTAAAAGTCTCTCCCCCGCTCCGTTCGAGACGGCTGGGAAACGAGGGTGGTTTTATGGCGACAGCGAACGACTATCGGGCCGTGATCACCACGCCGCTCGGCAGGATAGGTATCCGCATGACCGGCGAAGCGGTGAGCGCGCTGGATTATCTATCCGCCGACGCGCCCGAACGCGGACCGGCGGATACCGCAACCCGGGCGGTGATCGAGCAATTGGAGGCGTATTTCCGCGATCCCCACCATCGGTTTACGGTACCGCTGACGCTGGCCGGGTCGGCATTCCAGCAACGGGTATGGGCCGCTTTGCAAACCATCCCGACGGGAACCGTGTTGACCTACGGCCAACTGGCGCGGCAGCTCGACACCGCCGCTCGCGCCATCGGTGGCGCTTGCCGGAGCAACCCCGTACCGATCCTGGTTCCCTGCCATCGAGTGGTGGCTCGGCAAGGTCTGGGCGGCTATGCCGGCGAAGTCGGTGGCGACCCGTTGGAGATCAAACACTGGCTATTGCGGCACGAGGGTGTAACCGTAGAACGCGCGCACCGAAAGCTCGCATAACGCGGCCGCACCAACACTCCGCTGCGGCTGGCCGGCGTCGCCAACTCCATCGCCGGCCCCCCGTCAAAGCAACCTCTCACGCGTCGTTATTGCCCAGCACGACCCGTTTGCGCTGTTTGGCAAATTCGAGCAGCCGGCGAATCGGCTGCACCGCCCGCTCGCGTACCGTTTCGTCGATGAGGATTTCGTTGGCGCCAGTTTCCAGCACTTGCGCGAGGTTGCGCAGACCGTTCATCGCCATCCACGGACAATGCGCACAACTGACGCAGGTCGCACCCTTGCCGGCGATGGGCGCCTCCAAAAAGACCTTGTCCGGCGCGACCTGCTGCATCTTGTGGAACAGGCCGTTGTCGGTGGCCACGATAAATTTCTTCGCCGGCAATTTTCGCACGGCCTCGACCAGCCCCGTGGTCGAACCCACCACATCGGCTTGCGCGATCACATCCAGCGGCGACTCCGGGTGGACTAGCACCTTGGCGTCGGGATGTTCGGCGCGCAGCCTCTTCAATGCATCGGCTTTGAACGCCTCGTGCACCACGCAAGCCGCGCTCCACAGCAGCATGTCCACCCCGGTTTCGCGCTGGACGTAAGCGCCCAAGTGCCGATCCGGCGCCCAGATCAGCTTTTCGCCGCGCTCCGCCAAATGGCGCACCAGCTCCAGCGCGATACCCGACGTCACCACCCAGTCGGAACGAGCCTTCACCGCTGCGCTGGTGTTGGCGTAGACCACTACCGTCCGGTCGGGATGCTGGTCGCAGAACGCGGCGAACTCATCGGCCGGACAGCCCAAATCCAGCGAACATTCGGCGTGGAGATCGGGCATGAGCACTCGCTTCTCGGGATTGAGAATCTTGGCCGTTTCGCCCATGAACCGCACTCCAGCCACGACCAAAGTGCGCGATTTGCACTCGGTGCCGAAGCGAGCCATATCCAGCGAATCCGAGACGTAGCCACCGGTGGCCTCGGCCAGTTCCTGCAATTCGGGCGAGGTGTAGTAATGGGCGACCAGCGTAGCGTCTTGCTCGACCAACAGGCGTTGAATGCGCGCAACCAGGCTTGCCCGCTCGGAGGCGTCCAGCATTTCGATCACGGTGGGCGGCACTTGCAGGGGCGATAGGCGACGATCCTTCTCGACGATCTCGGAAACGACTGCGTTCATAATTGTTCTCCCGCGACCGGCTCGGTCGCGTCACTTGATGAAATCGACTTGGCCGGGGCGCTTGGCCCGGTACAACCTGGCCGGACGATGGCCGCCACGCCGCGCCATGTCGCCGGTCACCTCGATACAATCCAACGCCAGAATGCGCTTGCGAAAATTGCGCTTGTCCAGCGGTTCGCCCAGGATGGTTTCGTGGACCGCCTGCAATTCGCTCAGGGTGAAGCGCTCCGGCATCAATTGCAGGGCGATGGTGGAATAAGCCAGTTTGGCAGCTAGCCGCCGGTGAGCGAGCGCCACGATTTCGCCGTGGTCCAGCGTCAGCGCCGGCAGCGCATCCACCGACGCCCAGCGCACGCGGTCCGCGATGGGCAAAGCATCGACCGGTGGGCGGCCAGCGGGAACCAACGCGTAATAGGCCACCGCCACCGTCCGTTGTCCGGGATCGCGATCCGGCTGGCCAAAGGTGTAAAGCTGTTCCAGATACACCTCGCCCAATTCGGTCTGTTCCACCAGATGCCGCCGGGCGGCGGCGTCCAAGTCTTCGTCCGCTCCGATGGAGCCACCGGGCAATCTCCAGCCGGCCGAATGCCGCGCCAACAGCACTGCCAACCGCTCAGCACAGATGGCGAACGGCACGACATCGATGGTCATGGCCAGCAAGGTTGGGGGTAGCATCATTTCGATTCCGGCATGGTGTACAAACTACACCTTTATGTTAGTGTCAATTTAACACTATTACAAGTCGATGACAGCAATTTTTCAAGACGATGAAAACGGGCACTCTCGGATTTCGCTAGAATGCACTTTACGAAAAATTTGCGGAGAAATTCGACGATGTCGGCACAGCGGGAAACGGTAGTGCTGGTGCACGGTTTGTACGTTCACGGCTTGTGGATGCGCCTGCTCGAATACTGGCTGGAACAGTCGGGCTACCACACCATGAATTACTCCTATCCGAGCATGACCCGATCACCGGCAGAAAATGCCGACGACCTGCAAGTGCTACTCGATCGACTGGATACGCCGGTCGTTCATTTTCTGGCTCACAGCATGGGCGGATTGGTGGTGAGGTACCTATTTCACAACTACCCGAAACAGCGGCCGGGACGTGTGGTGACCATGGGCACGCCGCATCAGGGCAGCTACGCCGCCAAGGTCATGCACAGCAGCGGACTAGGGGGGTGCGTGGGTCGGGGTTTGGAAGGAGGTCTGTTGGGCGACGCGCCGGCATGGACTTCGCCAAACCATTTGGGCTCGATCGCCGGAACCTTGAACGTCGGGTTCGGCCTGTTGTTTCCCGGTATGCCAGAACCATCCGACGGCATGATTGCCGTAGTCGAAACCCAATTGCCGGGCATGACCGATCATATTTGTCTACCGGTTTCCCACATGCAAATGTTGGTGGATCCCGCTGCGGTCACCCAGGCCTGCGCGTTCTTCGCGACCAGCCGGTTCCACCATCCGCGTCATGCGCAGCGGGACGACAAAGTGATAAACTGATTTTTTAGCAAGATTTTCAAAGCAAGAGGCTTCGCATGGCAGGACACAGTAAATGGGCGAATATCCAGCACCGGAAAAACACCCAAGACGCCAAACGCGGCAAACTGTTCACCCGGCTGATCCGCGAGATCACCGTGTCGTCGCGCATGGGAGGCGGCGATCCGGGCGCCAATCCCCGGTTGCGGCTGGCGATGGACAAAGCACTGACCGCCAACATGCCCAGGGACACCATCGATCGCGCCATCAAACGCGGCACCGGCTCGCTGGAAGGCGTGGAATACGAGGAAATCCGTTACGAAGGCTACGGTCCGGGCGGCGTGGCGGTGATGGTGGACGCCATGACCGACAACCGCAACCGCACGGTGGCAGAAGTCCGCCATGCATTCAGCAAATGCGGCGGCAATCTGGGCACCAGCGGTTCGGTGGCGTTCCAGTTCAACGAACAGGGTGTGTTGAGCTATCCAAGCGGCTGCGATGAAGACCACATCATGGAAATCGCCATCGAGGCCGGCGCCGACGACGTGGTGAGCTACCCGGACGGATCGGTGGACGTGCTGACCGCGCCGGCCGCGTTCGCTCCGGTCCAGGATGCGATGCGCGCCGCCGGGTTAGAACCGGAACAAGCCGAGGTCACCCAGCGCGCTGCGTCCAATATCACTCTCGGCTTCGAAGATGCCCAAAGGATGGTCAAGTTGCTGGAAATGCTAGAGGATTTGGACGACACCCAAAACGTTTACTCCAACGCCGATATCCCCGACGACGTTCTGGCGAAGCTTTGAGCGTGACGACGGTCCGGCTGATGGGCATCGATCCTGGCTCGCGGATTACCGGCTACGGCATCATCGATCTGGACGGGCCGCGCAACCGCCACGTCGCCAGCGGTTGCATCCAGACCGCCAGCGGCCGGCCGTTGCCGGAGCGGTTGAAAACCATCTTCGAGGCGGTGACGGCCATCGTGCGAACCCATCAACCGGCGGAAATCGCGGTCGAACAGGTTTTCGTGCATCGCAATCCCGATTCGGCGCTCAAGCTGGGCCAAGCCCGGGGAGCGGCGTTGTGCGCGGTGGTGATGGCCGGACTGCCGGTCAGCGAATACGCCCCGCGCGCCATCAAACAGGCGGTGGTGGGCAGCGGTGCGGCCGACAAAACTCAAGTGCAACACATGGTCAAGCTGCTACTGAACCTGCCGGAAGCGCCACCCGCCGACGCCGCCGACGCGCTGGCGGTAGCCATCTGTCACGGCCACACCCGGCAGACCCAGCAACGCTTGGGAGCGGCCGTCGCACTGGCCGGGAGGCGGCGATGATTGGCCGCTTGCGCGGACTGTTGGCCTGGAAACAACCGCCGTATCTGATGATCGATGCCAACGGTGTCGGCTACGAACTGGAAGCGTCGCTGACCACGTTCCAAACCCTGCCGGAGATCGGCGCGGAAGTGACCCTACACACCCATCTGGCAGTGCGGGAGGATGCCCACGCGCTGTATGGTTTCGCCAGTACCGCCGAGCGCAGCTTGTTCCGCAACCTGATCCGCGTCGCCGGCGTCGGCCCGCGCTTAGCGTTGTTGATCTTGTCCGGGATGAGCGTGGAACTGTTCGGCCGCTGCGTGCGCGAGGGCGACACCGCATCGCTGGTTCGCTTGCCGGGGATCGGCAAAAAAACCGCCGAGCGCCTGATTATCGAAATGCGCGACCGCATCGACGAGTTGGGATTGCAAGCGGTCGCGACGGCGTCGCCGGGCGACCCGATCGCTTCTCCAGCCACGACTCCGTTGGACGATGCCATCAGCGCTTTGGTAGCGTTGGGCTACAAGCTGCCCGAAGCGTCGCGAATGGTGCAGGCTATCGAGCCCAAAGGGATGACCAGCGAAGCGATCATCCGTCAGGCGCTGCAAGCTAGCGTACGTCGTTAGCCGAATCGATCACCGTTCAACCGGAGGAAAACGGCCGCCATTCGCCGTCGTTTGGCTCTACACTCTCCGCCAAGACCGCTCTAAATCGCTACCGTCGCTGCCATGAACCCACCGGATCGCCTGATTTCTCCTGCTGCCAGCGGCGAGGATGCCACGCTGGATCGCGCCGTTCGCCCCCGGCGACTAAGCGAGTACATCGGCCAACTGGCGCTGCGCGAACAATTGGAAATTTTCATTCAAGCCGCCAGAGCACGCGGCGAGGCCCTGGATCACGTCCTGTTGTTCGGGCCACCGGGGTTGGGCAAGACCACCTTAGCGCACATCGTCGCCGCCGAGATNNCTGCGCCAGACCTCGGGGCCGGTGATCGAGCGGCCCGGCGATTTGGCCGCCCTGCTCACCAACCTGGAACCGCGCGATGTGCTGTTTATCGACGAGATCCATCGGCTAAGTCCAGTGGTGGAGGAAGTGCTGTATCCGGCGATGGAGGATTACCAGATCGACATCTTGATTGGCGAAGGACCGGCGGCGCGGTCGATCAAGCTGGATTTGCCGCCGTTCACGTTGGTCGGTGCCACCACCCGCGCCGGTTTGCTGACTTCGCCGTTGCGAGACCGATTTGGTATCGTGCATCGGCTGGAATTTTACACCTCGGAGGAACTAACCGAGATCGTCGCTCGATCAGCGCGGATCCTCGCCATCGAGACCGATTATCCTAGCGGCGCGATGGAGATCGGCCGGCGCTCGCGCGGTACGCCCCGCATCGCCAATCGATTGCTGCGGCGAGTGCGCGATTTCGCCGAAGTACGCGCTGGCGGTCGAATCACCGTCGAGGTGGCACAATTGGCGCTGGATATGTTGAAAGTGGACGGGTGCGGCTTCGACGAACAGGATCGCCGGTTACTGTGGCTGATGATCGACAAGTTCGGCGGNNTCGGCGAAGAGCGCGGCACCATCGAGGACGTGCTGGAACCGTTTTTGATCCAGCAGGGTTTTTTGATGCGCACTCCACGCGGCCGGGTGGCGACGGCCCACGCCTATCGCCATTTTGGCTTGGCCGCCGCCAACAGCTCGACGACGAGCAGCGACCTGCTCGGTACGGCGCCTTAGAGGATCAAGGTTTGGCCGAAACTGAGGGTGTCGCGGGAGTCGATACCGCACCGCCGTTTGCCGGCGGGGTGCCAGCCGCTGGCGGTTTGGCCGGCGGATTCGGCGACGCAGGCGCTACAGCGCTGCCACCGGCCGAAGCAGGCGCCTTAACCGGGCTGGAAGGGGGTACTGGCGCGGTCGGTTCGGCACTTTTGGAGGCATCGGTATCGGGAGGTGGCGACAGTGCTTCTATGGCGATTTCGTATTCGTCCACGGTGAGCGTGCCATCTTTGTCGCTGTCGGCAGCGTCGAAATCCAGCCCTTCGACGTTGGCGGCTTCGTCGGCGCTGATCAGGCCATCGCCATCGGTATCGACTTCTTCGAAAGTCAATGGTGCCGCGGCGGCGGCGGACAGAACGACCAGTAGCAGGGCCGATAGAACGAGCGGGCGCATCGAAGTTCTCCGAAGGCTTAACGTAGGTTCAGCTTCAGTTAAACGTCATCGAAGAATGATAGCGGAAGATGGATAAATTTGTCTGGCCTGTGCGGGTTTATTACGAAGACACCGATAGCGGTGGCGTGGTCTATTACGCCAATTATCTAAAATTTATGGAACGTGCCCGCACCGAATGGCTGCGCACCCGCGGCTTCGAGCAGGACGCGCTGCTCCAGGAACAACGGCTGATGTTCGCGGTACGGTCGCTGACGGTCGATTATCGCCGGCCAGCCCGATTCAACGATCTGCTCGCGGTCGTGAGCGAAATGGTGGAAACGCGCGGCGCCAGCCTTCTGTTCGAGCAAACCATTCGACGCGACGCCTCTGCCGAAGCACTGTGCAGCGCGCGGGTCAGAGTTGCTTGTATCGATGCCGAGAGTTTCCGGACGCGCCGGATTCCCCGGCGGTTGATGGAGGAGATAGGGGGAAATATCAAGTGACCCATGATTCGTCGTTTTGGAGTTTGATCGCCAACGCCAGCCTGGTCGTGCAATTGATCATGCTGGCGCTGGCGCTGGTCTCGCTGGGATCGTGGTGGGTAATCGTCAAGAAAGGCTTAGTGTTGGCGTCCGCGAAACGGGCTACCGACCAGTTTGAGGACGATTTCTGGTCGGGGATCGATTTGGCCTCGCTGTATGCGCGCATCAACCGCCAAAAAGAGGTGGTCGCGGGGATGGAAGCCATCTTTCTGGCCGGCTTCCAGGAATTCCTACGCCTGCGCTCCCAACCGACCGTGGATCCTGAATCGGTGGTCAGCGGCGCACAGCGGGCGATGCGAGCGGCCGGTTCGCGGGAACTGGACGAGGTGGAGATGTATCTCTCTTTGTTGGCGACCACCGGTTCCACCAGCCCGTATGTCGGGCTGTTCGGCACGGTCTGGGGTATCATGAATGCGTTCATGGCGTTGGGGCTGGCGCAGCAAGCGACGCTGGCGCAGGTGGCGCCGGGCATTGCCGAAGCGCTAATCGCCACTGCAATGGGTTTGTTCGCAGCGATTCCAGCGGTGATTTTTTACAACCGCTACGCTCACGAAGTCGACCGGCTGGCCAATCGCTACGAGACGTTCATGGAGGAATTTTCCAATATCCTCCAGCGCCAATCCTACAGTTTGCGTAAAACCTACGCAGATGCCGCTCGCACCGCCGCGCCCCAAGGTTAAATCATGGCCCGACGCAGTTCACATGGCCGCCTGAAGGCGGAAATCAACATCGTCCCATACATCGATGTGATGTTGGTGTTGCTGGTCATTTTCATGGTCACAGCACCCCTACTCAACCAGGGAGTCGAGGTGGATCTGCCCAAGGCGGCGGCAGAAAAAATTGAAATCAAGGATCAGGAAACCGAAATTCTGGTGCTATCAGTGCAGCAAAACGGCACCTGTCATTTGAACGTCGGTTCGGAAAAAGCGCAGCCGGTGAATTGCCAAAGCCTGGAGCCGCGCCTTGCGGAGATCCGCGAACGTTTGGGTCGAAAGCCGCAACCGCCGGTGCTGGTCCGTGCGGACCGCGAGTTAAAGTACGACGAAGTTATCAAGGCAATGACAGTTTTGCGGAATGCGGGAGCGACTAAAGTCGGTTTGTCCACGGCACCGCCCGACGAGCCGTCAATTCGACCCTAGCGGCGACTGATGCAACCAGACCGTGGAGAAAAATATCAAGATATCGTGGCGACGGTCGCTACCGTTGCCATACACGCTTTCGCCTTGGTGTTTTTGCTGATCAACTTGAACATTACCACCAACGCTTTGCATTCCGAACAAACCGAGGTCGAACCTATCCCGGCCGAAGTGATCGACGAAATCGCGATTCGAGAAGAACTGGAACGGCAGGCGGCAGAGGAACGCCGCCGACAACGCGAAGAAGCGGTACGGCAAGCACGGCTGGCCCAAGCGGAACGTGAAGCCGAAGAACGGCGTCAAGCGGAAATCCGTCGTCAGAAAGAGGAAGAAGCGCGCCGCGAAGCGGCCGAGGAAGCCAAACAGCAAGCCGCCGAGGCCAAACGCCAAGCCGCCGAAGACGCCAAGCGNNGCCGCCGCCGAGGCCAAGCGCCAAGCCGCCGCCGAGGCCAAGCGCCAGGCCGCTGAAGACGCCAAGCGCCAAGCCGCTGAAGACGCCAAGCGCCAAGCCGCTGAAGACGCCAAGCGCCAAGCCGCTGAAGACGCCAAGCGCAGGGCCGCCGAAGACGCCAAGCGTCAGGCCGCCGAAGACGCCAAGCGTCAGGCCGC
>DEHU01000305.1 GCA_002352125.1 Competibacteraceae bacterium UBA2792
AAAGAGATCGTCGTCTCGATCAAGAAAGTCAGTGATATCGTCGCCGAGATGGCCGCCGCCAGCCGGGAGCAAGCCTCGGGCATCGAGCAGGTCAACAAGGCCGTGCTGCAAATGGACCAAACGACCCAGCAGAATGCCGCGCTGGTCGAACAGACCGCCGCCGCCAGCCAGTCCATGGGTGACCAAGCTCGCAGGCTCCAGCAGTTGATAGCGTTTTTCCAGTTGGATGGCCGCCGCAAGCCGGTGGCCCTGGCGGAGGCGAGCACCTAGTCAAGTTTGCCTCCCTGTTCGAAATTTCCACGCGAACAACCGGGCGAATCGAATCGTTTTACGCAGGTAGAACAATCCTCGACCGTTACGCCTGCCAATCGGGATCGATTCGCCCGTCCACGATACCGATGATCCGGTCGGCGGCTTTGGCAAAAGTCAGGTCGTGGGTGACGGCGATCACGGTCTTGTCCATGTCGCGAGTCAGTTCGTGCAGGATTTGCCGAACGTTGGCCGAGGCGTGGGTATCCAGATTGCCGGTCGGTTCGTCGGCCAGGATGATCGGCGGATCGTTGGCTAGAGCGCGGGCGATGGCCGCCCGTTGACGCTGTCCACCGGAAATCTGGTGCGGACGCTTGCGCAGATGCTCGCGCAAGCCGAGTTGATCGAGCAGTTTCTCGGCGCGGCTTCGGGCGGCATCTTCCCCCAGCACACCCAGCCGGCGTATTGGTANNCCGAGCTTTTGCAATCGCGTGGTCGCCAAATCATCCTCGCCGAAACCCGAGGTATCCCGGCCGTCGAGCAGGACGCGCCCCGCAGTCGGCGTGTCGAGCAATCCCAGCAGATACAGCAGCGAGGATTTGCCGGAACCGGATGGTCCCATGATGACCACGAATTCGCCCCGCTCCACCGTCAGCGTCACCTCCTGCACCAGCGTCACCGGCACCTCGCCGGGCAGCACCCGCCCCAGGTTTTCGGCGGCCAAAATCGGAGCGGACCGTTCGCTCCTCTCTCCCCTCGCGGGAGAGGGGTTGGGGGCGAGGGGCTCGGCACTCACCCCATGCCCCGCAGGATCGTCACCGGCTGCACCCGCCCCGCCTTGCGCGCCGGCAGGTAGGCCGCACCGATCGCCGACGCCATCGCAAAGCCAGCGGCCAACAAATACTGTTCGTAGCCCCAGTAAATCGGCAGGTAAACAAATTCGGTCGCACCGGGCGGCTTGAGTTCGACCCGTCCCAGCAGCGCCATCAACCCAATCCCCAACAACAACCCGAGCAAGCTACCGATCAGGCCCAGAATCACGCCCTCCGCCAGAAAGATCCGGCGCACGTCGCGGGCGTGGAAGCCCATCGACTTGAGGATAGCGATGTCGTGGGTTTTCTCCATGACGATGGTCGAGATGGTGTTGTAGATGCCGAACGCGGCTACCACCAGAATCGCCGACACCACGCTGTACATGATCAGGTTGCGCACCAGCAGCACGCTCATCAAATCCTCCGAAGCCTCCAGCCAAGAGACTGATTTGTAGCCAATTCGCCCCTCGATCACCGCCGCCACATCCCGCGCGGCATAAGGATCGTCGAGCTGGAGGATGAAACGGTTGACCCGGTTGGGCCGGTCCAGCAAGCCCTGCGCCCGCTTGAGCAGCGCGAAGGTCTGGTTTTCGTCGTAACTGGCGTTGCCGGTGCGGAAAATGCCGACCACTTTCAGAGTGCGCACCTCGCCTTCCGGCGACGCGGCGTTGACGATGCTGCCCATGCTCAACCCGAATCTTTTCGCCAGCCCGGCGCCGATCACGATCCCGTTCGGGTTGGCGGCGAGCGCATCCAGCGAACCCTCGATCAGCTTTTCCTCGATGGTCGAGACTTCTTTCATCCGGGCCGGAATCGTACCGTTCAGCGTGACGCCTTGGGTGCGCCCGGCGAAGGTCAGCACCACCGAACCGAGCAGCACCGGCGCCACCCGTAGACCCGGCAGCGATTCGATGAAGGCGAGTTTTTGAGCGTGGCCGCGAATGCCCCGTACTTCGGTCAGCGGTTTGACCCGCCGGACCTCGACGGCGCCCTCCGGCCAGCGCACCACCGCCGGCTGCACTTCGGGATTGCGGTACTCGTCGGACACGGTGATGTGCGGGCTGTTGTCGATCAGCCGCTTGATGAAATCCCGCTCGGAACCGCGCATCAGCGACGACACGGCCAGAAAGAACGCCACGCCGAGGACGATGCCGATCAGCGAGACCAGCGTCGGCCGCTTGCGGTTGACCAGATGGGTGACGGCGATAGCCAGTTGAATCGACACGGCTCAACTGGCCTTGATGCCCGGTTTCGAATCGAACGTTGCGCGGGCCGGCCGTCCCTCTTTCAGATCGGCGGCGGGCCGGTCGACGACCGCATCGCTTTCCGCCAAACCGGACAAAATTTCGATCCGCGCCTCGCCACCGATTCCAGTTCCAACCGGCTGGCGGTGCAATTTCCCATCGCGCACGATCCAGACATGGCCATCGACCACGGCAGTCGCCGGCACCAACAAGGCGTTGGTGCGCTCGGCCACCACGATGTTGACTTCAGCGGTCATCCCGATGCGCAGCGGAGCATCGTCGTCGGGCTCGATGCGCACCCGGAAACTGCGGCTGACCGGATCGCCTTTGGGCGTGATGGAGGCGAGCCGGCCGTCGAGGATCCGGTCCGGCAGGGCGGGCGCGCGAATCAGCACGCGCTGGCCGGGCTGCACCAGCGTGATGTCTTCCTCGTCCACCTCGGNNCACCTCGGCTTCGATCCGCAGCGGCTCGCGGCGGGAGAAATAAAAAATCGGCTGATTAGCCGGGATCATTTGGCCCACTTCGCCGTCGCGCCGCAGGATTTGGCCATCCGCCGGGGCGGTCAAGGTCATGTAAGACCGCAAGGCGCGGGCGCGGGCCACGGTTGCCTCCGCCGCCTGCCAATCGGAACGTGCCCNNGCGCCCGCGCTTCGAGTTCGTCCACCGAACGTTGCAGGTCCGCATCTTCCAATCGTGCCAACTCCTGCCCTTCGCGGACCTGCGTACCCTCGTCGGCCTTCAGTTCCATCAAGCGGCCGGCCGTGCGGGGCGCAATGGGCAGCATGACGGTCGGTTCCACCGTGCCGGTCGCATAGACCGCCCGCACCGCCGGGCCTCGGGTCGGATGCGCGACTTCCACCGTTACCGGGCCGAACCACCGCCACGCCACGACCCCAGAGCCCGCCAGCACGCCCAGCGCGACGACCGTCCAGAAAATCCAATGCCGCTTCATGCGGCGCATCATACCCGTTCTCCCGGCCAGCGTGCAGCGATCCGCCTAGCGAGCGGGAGGGTCAGCGATGGCGGTCCTCCGGTGAATCGGCTGCTGGTCGAGCGTCGGGTTTTTCGGCAAGAAGGCCGTGCTTGGCAAAAATTTATTCCCCCGCTTTGAACTTTTCCTCTCAGATCAGCGAATGACCGGATAGGATCGATTCCAACTCCAACCACAGCCGAACGAGGATCACGACAAATGAGCGCGTTTGTTCTTTTTTTTGGCGGTTGGCGGGCTACGCCAGCCGATATGCAGGCATGGAAGGGCAGCGCGAAAGCGCAGAGGAAGGACGTAGATTTTGACGCCATCCCTTGGCCATCCGGCGCGGCCCCCGGTGCGAGCAGCGCCGTTTCCACCTTTAAGGAAAAGAAGACGGGCGGGTATAAATCGGTAATCGATGACATTCATGCCATGCAGTATGCCAACGCGCAGTCGTCCAACGTGCGCAAAATCTACATCGTTGGCCATTCGAGCGGCTGCGCGATCGCAAACGCGGTTGACGAGGGTCTTACCGACCACACCGATGTCGTGCTGGTGGCTCTCGACGGTTTTGCCCCCAACCCGACGCAACTCGCGCGGCCGGACACACAAGTCTGGGTGGCTAGGGCGTCTTGGTTTAATTTTTTAAGTATATCAACAACCTGCATACCACAAAAAGGAAAACAGGTCGACGATATATGCATATCGAAAAACTACACAGATATGAAAAACCACCCACCTCTCAAGAAGTACGGCGGGAGTCGGCTTAAGGTTCATTATGCTGCGTCTAACTGCACGAACCCGTGGGCGCTACACTTCTCTCTGGTTAACTGCGCGGCCAACGACACGACAGTTAAATTTACTCAAAAGATGACGGCCGAGCAGATCGTTGCCCAAGGCTACACCCCGTGTATCGCGAACTTGATATGGCTGCGGCCCTAAACGGAGCGGGCGATTTTAGCTATGGTGGAGTTTCCGCCAGCGCCGCCACAAACCGCCCGCGCTGAAGCAACTCCACGCCCAGCCCAGCCACCGCAATATCGCCAGCGCCAGCCACAAGGCCCAAGCTAGCATTAGACCGCGATAGAGCAACATCGGCGCGGAAATCACCCAAGCGGTCGGCAACGGCCCGGCGACGCGATCCTGATACCAGTTCAATTGCCAGGCGCTGGAGTTGTTGCCGGCAATCTGCATGTCCGGCGAACCCAGCAAACCCTGTTCGATGGCACCGAGCAGGACCGCTCCGGCAACCAGCGTCAGCAACGCCAGCGCCAGTTGCACGAGATTGAACCTGAAAGTGCTCGTCTCCCGATCCGCCCAATTCTTGCGTCGCGCCAGCAACAGCAGCCAACCGGCTACCAGCAGAATGGCGAGAACGTGGCTCTGGCTCAACCCGACCCCGAGCAAAAACCATTCGTGGACCCGCAAGGGCGTGCCGCCCACCCGCACCAGCACGATGGCACCCAGCAGCATCACCAGCAGCACACCCCAGAACAGCACCGCCGGCCCCATGACCGGCCCGCCGGCCAGCAACACCCAGCGATTGCGCGGCAGATTCACGTTTAAAGTGCCGTTGACGCTGGGAGCGCCCAAATCGACGACCGGCGTTTGGTAGCGTGTGCCGATTCCCTGCTCGCTGCGCCAGACCAGCGCGATCCGCTGCACGCCGGGCGTCAGCGGCAACACCACTTGCTGGCCTTGCTGCTGGATCGGCTGTTGCACGTCGTTGATGCGAACGCCTGTCAGGACTGCACCGGCCGGCAGGGTGACGGTCTGGTCGGCGCCGCGACTGGCGCGGACGGTCATCTCCAGCGTCGCCTCGCTCAAACGCTGGCCGGGATTGAGTTGCAACTGGCTGCGGTCGATGGTCGCGGTGCCGCCGGGCGCACCCTCCGGCCGGTCAATCGTCAAAGTCACCTGCTCGCCCGGCCAAGGCCGCCATTCCGGCAGCCATTGCCCCTCGGCATCGACGCGTTGCACCAGTGGAATCCCGGTGCTTTGGACGTGCCAGAGCGAACCGGCCCGCAATTGCCAAACCTCGACGAAATCGTCGCGCTCCGCCGCTTTCAGCACGAGCGAATCGCTGCGGCTCAGCGTCGCGTTCCAAACCGCCTCGGCTCGATCCGGCGGCAGATTGAGCAGCACTCGGCCATCGCGGACCCGAACATCGGGCGTGGTAACCCGCTCGCCGGGCAACAACGGAATTTCGACCACCGCCGCCGAATCGGCTTGGCTCAACCGCCGTACCCGCGTTCGCACCTGCCAGTCCACATCCAGCACGATCTCCCGCTCGACCTGCACGAACGGCGGCATGACGCCGGCTTGCAGCGGTGTGGCGGCAGTTTGGCGCTGACGGGTCAGTTGCAGTTGTTTGTCGGCGCGGCCTTCGATGTAGCCTTCCACCAGCCAGCCCTCGACATCGAGTTCCACCCGGCCCGGCGCCATCGGCAGCGGCAATTGCAGGGTCGCGACCGCGTCCGGCACGGCGGTGGTCACGGTCAGTTCGTGCAATCCCGCCGGCAAGCGCAACCAGAGTAATTGCGCCGGATCGCGCAGCAGGATCGCGGCTTGCCCGTCCAGCTCTATCGCTCGAACGATCAACCCTTCGCGTGGCAACGGCAGGGGCACGGCGGTATCCACTTGTGCGTGCAGCGCCAAGCGCAGCGTCAAGTCGCCGTCCTTGGCGGTCAGCGCCAACGCCGCCAGATCGCCGCAGCGCTGGCAGTCTGGCGGCGCGGTCAGCCGGTCGCGCAACGTTTCCAGCAACTCCGGCGCCGGCCATTCCGCGCGCGCGGCCGGCGGGGCGCCCAGCAGCAATCCGGCCAGCAGCAGAGACAACACCGCTGCCGCCGCGCCCGGCGATCCGGTTCCGCCCGGTTCCGCCCCGTCGGGAAGTTGCGAAGCCGGACCGGTGTTCCGCCGCCCCGCGACGAACACCCGTCCGCCCATCGCGGCCAGCAATGCCAATCCGAGCAACAGCAGCAGGCGCGTTCCCCAAGGCGGCAACAGCCACAGTTGCAGCCGCTCGTCGGCCGCGACCGGCCCGTTCCAGCGCAAGGTCGCCCGTTGCCAGTTCCACACCGGCAAACCGGGGCCAGTCTGAACCTTGATGTCCGGTGCGTATTGCTGCTGCATCTTTTTCGAGCGGTCTCCCTTGCGCGGCACAACCGAGGATGGAGCGCGGTTATAGGCTTGGATTTCGTCCGCAGCTTGAGGCATTGGCTCGTTGGGCAAGAAGGCCGCCAGGCCGGTCAGGGGCGGCTCGTCGAAATCGAACGGCTCCAGTTGCGGATACAGCGCGCTGCGGACCTGTTGCACGGCGAACAGCGCTCCGATCACCAGCAAGGCCAGCAACGCCAGCCGGCGGTAGACACCGATCAAAACGCGAACCCGCCCCGGCGGCAACACGCGCAGCAGCGCGACCGCCGCCAATATGTTGAGCCAGACGTACAGCGGCGCGTTGGGTTCGTGGTAGATCAGCGCCATGCCGGGCAGCGCCGCGATCCCCCAAGGCCAGCCCCACAATTTGCCGAAACCGAACGCGATGACCAGCACCACGAACAGATCGAGCAAGTTCCAGGAGTACAACCACGCGTTGCCGGTGCTGTCGGGGCCAGTTGCCGCCAGCAGCCGCCAACCGGGTGGCAGATTGAGCGTGGCGTTGACGTGTTGCGGCGCGACGCGCCAGCCGACCGCCGGTAGATCGTTAGCGGCGGCGAGTTCCAACCGGCTGTCGGCGACCAGTTGCAGATCGTTCAACCGTCGCACTTCCACTCCCGTCGCCCCGACATCCGATGATCGGGTGATAAATTGGTCCTCGCCGTTGATGTCCACTCGACCCAATTTGAGCGCAGGCGCAGCGTCTAGCCGCGTTCGGTTCAGGTTGCCGCTCAGCCGGTCCTGCACGGTGTAGCCACCGCCGCCGAAATCCAGCCAGAGCGTGCGATCCAGGGTCAGGCTCTCCGGGGTGGATTCGGTGTCGCCGCGTGTGCGGGTGGCGAAACGCAGCGCCTCGCCGGATTGCACCAGATAGGCCGGCCATTGTCGCCACGCTTCGGGCAGCCGGGTTTGCGCCGGATCGAGCGCCGGTGCGCCGCTCACCTGGACGACCCGCAGCGCGTTCTGCGCCCGAAAACTCCAGATTTCCTGTTCCGGCCAAGGCGTCTCGATGGCCGGCCGGGCGAGCGCGTTCACCGGCCCGCGATGGCGGGCGGTCAAGTCGATCGTCCAGCTTCCCGGCCGCAGTTGCACCCGCAACCGGCCGTCCGGCTCCAGCCGGGCCGGCAACGGACTGCTCAAGGCCAGCGGCAAAAAATCCGGCAACAACACGGGGCCGAGCGTTTCTTCCCGCGCCTGCCCGGATACGCGCAACTCCAAACGAGTCTCGACCTCGAACGGAATCCCGTCGGTCAGCAGCCGAAACACTTGCAGATCGAGATCGTCTTGTTGCGCCGGTTCGGTTGGCCGCTGGCGCAACCACAAAACGCCGTCGCTTTCGATCCGGGATACCGCTACCGGCCGGCCGTCGATGCGCAGCTCCAGCAATGCGTTTTGGGTGGGAACGCGGATCGAATCCGGCAACGCCTGCCAGACAAACCGCCCGCCGATTTGATGGGCGCCAGTTGCCGCTTTGATCGCGGGCCGGCCATCCCGCTCCAGCACCGGCACCAACAGCGCGTCCAACCGGACTTCCTGCGGCCAGTGGCGCCGGTCGCCGGGCAGGATCAGCCAGCTCTCCCGGTCAGCATATACCTGTTGGTCGAATTGGCCGCCGCGCGCGTCGAGAGCGAGGTGCAGCGCCGAAGGCCAGACGCATTGGCGCCGGTCCACCGCATCGTAGTTCACGGGGCAACGCCGGTCTTGTTGATCGTACAGCACCCAATCTACCCAAGGCTGCAAAGCAGCCGGAACCGAAGCCAGCGCATTCGCGGAAATCGGCGAACTCGCCGGTCCGATCAGCAACTCGACCGCTCGAACCGGTGGCGCGAAGAGCGCCAGCCAAAGCGCGAACGAAAGCAGTGGCCAGACGAAAGCGCAACAAGCTGCCAATCTATCGGTACGCATTGGAGCCTCCCTTTGGGGTATCGCGGACGCAGCGGTTGATTCAGGCATTGCAACTATCGAAAAGTATACAGATTGTCACCCGTAGGCAAAGGCGGTTGTGCTTCACAAAAACCTGCTTATCGTCGCGTACGAACGACAAAAACGCACCATCGCAACCACGGCGGCATCGAAACAAAGAGTGCGATTCGGCTGCTCGCGCCAAGAATTTTCGCTCGTTGCATCTAAACGCAACGATTCACCGTATACCTGAGCAACGGCATGCGTCGCGTTGCCGTCCGCCGCCGCACGACACGAACCCCACCAAGGAATTTCCGATGAAAACTTTACTCGCTGCCCTCGTATTTGGCCTGTCCGCCAGCAGCGCCGCCTTGGCCGGACCTTTTAACATGGGCAGCCAGCAACATCCGGTCGCCGTTCGGTCCAGCGCGATGGCTGGTTCCGGATCGCCAGCCGCCGGCTTGAGCGGCTTCAACGAGCGAGACACGGGCTACCGCTACGAGGGTGATGGTTCGATGGTTTCCAAAACGCCTCGCGCCGAGATGACGGGCTCTGCCACGCCGGCCCTTCATCCCCAAGGTTGGACCGGTTTGGACGCTTGGAACAGTTGAGGCCACGGTTCGGGCGGCGAGAATTTAGAAGGTTCTCGCCGCTTCGATTCGTTACGGTCTATTCTGATACCGAATTCGAACGCCAACCCTTCGGCGGCACGGATCGACATCGGCCAAACGAGCGCTTTTTGCGCGTCGGCCGCAAATGCTTGGTTCGTTTCCGCATCCAACCGGCCCATCTTCCCAACGAGCGAACCGGTATGCACGATACGTTTCCCCTGCTCGCGAAAACCGATTTTCCCGCCATCCACCGCGACCGCACCGATACGTTGCAAGTCAACTTGGGCTATCGCTGCAACCAGTCCTGCACCCACTGCCACGTTGCGGCCAGCCCTCAACGGACCGAGGAAATGGACCGGGACACGATGGAATTGTTGCTGCGCTACCTGTCGGCGCGAGGCATCGCGACGCTGGACCTGACCGGCGGTGCCCCGGAGTTGAATCCCCATTTTCGCGAGCTCGTCGCCCGCGCCCGCGAAAATGGGGTTCGGGTCATCGACCGCTGCAACTTGACCATTCTCAAGGAACCGGGCCAAGAGGATCTGGCCGCTTTTCTGGCCAGCCACGCGGTCGAAATCACCGCCTCCCTGCCTTGTTATTTAGAGGAAAACGTCGATCAGCAACGCGGCAAAGGGGTGTTCGAGTCCAGTCTGGCCGGCCTGCGGCAACTCAACGCCTCGGGCTACGGCCAGCCCGGTAGCGGCCTGATCTTGAATCTGGTTTACAACCCGCTCGGCCCGGTGCTGCCGCCCGAACAAACCGGCCTGGAAGCCGCTTACAAACACGAGTTGGCCGCCCGTTACGGGATCGTCTTCAATCGTCTGCTGGCCTTGGCCAATATGCCGATCCAGCGTTTCGGTAGCCAGCTTGTTTCCAAAGGACAGTTCGCGCCTTACATGGACCTGCTCAAATCGTCGCACCGCGACGAAAACCTTGCGGCGGTGATGTGCCGTAACCTGATTTCGGTGGACTGGCAGGGCTACGTCTACGACTGCGATTTCAACCAGATGCTGAAATTGCCGCTCGGCGCCGAGGGGTCGAACCGCACGCACCTGTCCGCGCTGCTGGACCGGGAGTTGGCCGGTGCCCGCGTCCGGGTCGCCGATCACTGCTACGGTTGTACCGCCGGACAGGGCAGCAGTTGCGGCGGGGCGCTCGATGCGGCGTCGATACCTCCGGCCAAAGCGGCCGCGTGAAGGCATCCAATCGATACGAAGCCTGGCGCCGGACGCCCGAAAGCGCGTCACTCCGGGCAAGCGGCCAGCGCCAGCGCCTGCCAAACCCGGCCGTCGGTTCGATCTTGGACGAACGCCGCGACGCCGAGATCGCGGGGGCGAGCATCCGCAGGCAGGCGAAACCGATGCGAGTGGATAAAGCTGCCATCTGCCGCCACCGGCAACGGTCCGATCAGCTCCCGCGTCACCCGCTCGTGACGCAGCCGCCGCGCCGCGTTCTCGCCGGCGGTGACCTGACTGCTCAAGCCATCCTGGTACAACGCCACGAACACGCCAGCGCGGGCGATAGCTGTCCGGGATGGTAACCGGCCTTGAACCTGGGTCAGCCAGGCATTGG
Source organism: Competibacteraceae bacterium UBA2792 (assembly GCA_002352125.1). Taxonomy (GTDB): domain Bacteria; phylum Pseudomonadota; class Gammaproteobacteria; order Competibacterales; family Competibacteraceae; genus Competibacter_A. The sequence goes on from DEHU01000305.1 coordinate 10,521, forward strand.
CGGCGGGAACGATTTCCAGGTTAAGCCCGGCCTCGGCCGGCCGGGCGTCGAGCGTGGCGATGTACTGGCGAAATGCCGCATCGTCGCCCCAATCCAAGGTGGTGCGGCCGTTGATCATCACTTGCGGGGTAAACACGGTCTTGCTGCCCTGCGCGGCGGTTAGCGCGCGTTGCCGGGCGCCGAAATCCGGCTGAGCGAAGCGGTCGCGCCAACCCAGATCGTCCCAGTAATCGACGTGCAGAGCCAGCGGCACCACCTTGCCCTTCAGCGAAGGCTCTGCCGCCAGATCCGCCAGCCAGCGATCCGCTGGCGGACAACTGCTGCATCCCTCGGACGTATACAGCTCGACCAGAGCGGCCTGTCCCGGTCCGCTTTGCGCCCGGCAGCTCGCGGCGGCGGGTGCGGAAAACAGCAGCGGTCCCGCCATCGCCAAACCCAGCAGCAGGCTTGTCCGCTTGCCGCGATCCCGTTTCCCGCCGTCTTCGCCGAACCGAATCATGTCGCGCTCCACAGTCTTCGCCGGTCAGCCATCGTGACGGTCACAGGACCGCCACCCGCGCACTTCGTTACTGGGCGGTCTTTTTGATCGTGACGGCCGCCACGGGATTCCGCCAGTCGTACTCTTCGGTTTTCAGGTCGGCGATGCCGTGAATCCCGGCGTGTACGTGCACGAAGCCTTCGCCGCTCGCCAAAGACGAGACACCCTCGCCGCCGCATTGCGGGCCGGGAATGGATGCGCAGCGTTCGTCGTTCGGTTCAGAACCGGCGTCATAACCCGGCACCCAATAAGTCTCGCTCCCGGAACGGGGAACCGCAACGCCGTTCAGCGCGATGAAGCCGTCGTTGGTGGGCAGGATCATCGCGGCGAGGCTGACGCGATCGGCACCTTGTGCGGCCACTTGCACCGTGACCGATTGGCCCGGCTCCAGCAATCCGGCGGAATTCGCGACATCGATTACGCGGCTGTCGGCGCGCAATGCTTGCTCCAAAGGCTCGATATCGCCGCCCTCGGCCAACGTCGCCAGTTCCGGGCTGGCCGGTTCCCCCAACGAGAACAGGCTTACGCCAGAGCGATGACTGGCCACCAGGATCGGCGTGAAGAGCGAGCCCCGAGTGATGTTGGTGATTGTGACTTCATACATCACGCCGCTGCCGGATCGCGCTTGGATGCTGGTCAGTGGAGCGGCCAACAACAGGGATGCGGTCAAGGCGGTTAACAGTTTCATCATCGAATGCTCCATAGTGCGTTAGCGAAAGTTCGGAAACCCTTGGAGGTGACCGAGACGCACTGTGCCGTTCCGATTTCACGGCGCCCTCACGAAATCCTCACTTTTCTATCACGGCGCCGCCGGTTCGCCGATCTGTCGCCTCGATGCCGGGATCCTGCGCTTGGAATGCGCCGACCGGTAAATCGAAAGTGAACCGGGTTCCTCGACCCAACTCGCTGCTCGCCCGCAGTTCGCCGCCATGCAGTTCGGCGATACGGCGGGCAATGGCCAATCCCAGCCCCAAATGGTCGCCGTCGTTCTTCGTCCGGCGCCCCCCCCGGTAAAACCGGTCGAACACGAACGGCAACTCCTCGGGCGCGATGCCGTGGCCGGTATCGGTGACGGCAAAGGCGACCGTTTCGTCCCGCGTGCCGAGTTCGAGGACGATCCGGCCGTTGGGCGGCGTGTGATGCAGCGCGTTGAGGATCAAGTTATCCAGCAACCGTTCGATCATGCCGATATCCGCCTCGACGAACAGCACCGACGACGGCAGGCGCAGGTCGATCTCGATCCGGTGCTCCTGCGCGGCGATCTGGTATTTTTGAGCGATATCCTGCAACAGCTCGGCGGCAGGAAAACGCTCGCGGCGTGGCTGGATGGCATGGGCGTCGAGTTTGGCCAGCTCGAACAGGTCGCCCACCAGCCTGCTCAATCGCCGTGAGTGGCGCAAAGCGGCGTCGAGATAGGCTTGCCGTTCGGCGGGCGACGAGCGGCCGGCCTTCAATTGCAGCGTTTCCAGATAGCCGTGCAGCGCGGCCAGCGGCGTGCGCAAATCGTGCGAAACGTGGTTGACCAGTTCGCGCCGCAACGTATCGCGCTCCCGCAAGGTGCCGATCAGCGCTTGCAGGCGCTCGGCCATCCGGTCGAAATGCAGGCCGAGCTGTTCGATTTCGTCGCCCTGGACGCCGGCACCGCGATAGGGCGCCCAGGTCGCAAACTCGCTTTGTTGGAAAGCATCGACCACCGCCGCCAGTCGCCGCAGCCGCCGGGTCAGCAGCCGGAACAGCAACAGACCGGCCAGCAGACCGGCCAGCAAACTACCGGCCAGCACCCAGGCGCTGAGCCGCAGCAGCAGGCTGTCCCGGTACAGGCGCTCGAAGGACTCGTACATTTCGCCGCGCAACACCACGTACAGATAGCCTTCGGGCGGTTCGGTCGCGGGAATGGGCGTGACCGAGAAACTTTTGCGGGCATCGTGGCTGCGCGGATCGTCGCCGAAGATCGGCAGCTCGGCGCCGCTCAGGAATGCCCGGATCGGTTCCAGCGCCACCCGGTCGCGCTTGACCGCTGTCGGCTCGGCGGAGTACGCGAGAATCGTGCCCCGAGCATCCAGCCAATAGATTTCGATGCTGGGGTTGATGGTCATGTAGCGCTCGAAAGTGGCTTTCAGCGCCTTGGCGTCGAGCCGGCCATCGGCGATCAACCGCTGGTCGGCGACCAGGTTGCGGGCCAGATCGCGATTGAAGCTCTGCTGCGCTTCCTGGAGATAACGCTGGGTCAGGGCGTGGCTGATCAGGCCGTAGCTCAGGCCGATGGCGCCCAGCAACGCCATCAGCGCCACGGCCAGCTTGCCGTACAAGGTGTTCAGCATGACTCGGCGAACTTGTAGCCGACGCCCCAGACGGTCAGCAGATAGCGAGGCTCCGCCGGATTCGGCTCCAGCTTGGCGCGCAAGCGGTTGATATGCGAATTGACCGTGTGCTCGTAGCCTTCGTGACCGTAACCCCAAACCTGATCTAGCAATTGGCTGCGGCTGAACACCCGGCCGGGCTGGCGGGCGAAATGGAGCAGCAGATCGAATTCCTTGGCGGTCAGCGTCAACTCCCGGTCCGCCAGGAAAACCCGGCGCTTGCTCGCTTCGATGACGAGGGGACCGCGCGCGATGCGAGCCTCGTCTGGAACCGCTCCGGCCAGGTTGCCCGGGGCTTCGGCCCGTCGCAGCAGCGCCTTCACCCGGGCAAGCAGTTCCGGAAAACTAAACGGTTTCACCAGATAATCGTCGGCGCCCAGCTCCAGGCCCAACACCCGGTCGAGTTCCGAGGATTTGGCGGTCAGCATCAAAATCGGCAGGTAATCGCCGCTGGCGCGCAGCCGCTGGCAGATCGTCAGCCCATCCACATCGGGCAGCATCAGATCCAGGATCATCAGATCGTAGCGGCGCTGGGCGAGACGCGCCAAAGCCTCCTGTCCGCTCCCGGCGATATCCGCCGCGCAGTGAATATCGCACAGATGCAGTTTGACCAGTTCGGCGATCTCGCGATCATCCTCGACGAGCAATACCTGACGCGCCATCGTTTTCAACTCAGTACCGGTTTCGAATGATGCAAGGACAATTGTCGGCGATGGAAATCACGTTTTTATCACGCCCGAACGATAACCGTTGCATCAGCCATAGCCAATCGAGACATGGTTGATTTCCTGCTTCATCGAAGCCGGTTTCACCGGAGTCTTGCGACTTCGGCCAGAGCCGGTCTCTCCACAGGCTTGACTATCCGGGCAACTCCCGGACGCCAGCGCCGTGCGCTGGAGATTCTTTGCCGCGTTCACGTCGCGGTCGAGGACCGCGCCACACTCGGCACAGACCCATTCGCGGATGGACAGCGGCAACGATGCGCGGTAACAGCCGCACTCGTTGCAGGTTTTGCTGCTGGGAAACCAGCGATCCACCACCACCACGGCTCCGCCTGACAGAGCGGCTTTGTATTCCAGTTGCCGCCGAAACTCGAAAAATCCGATATCGGCGATGGATCGCGCCAGCTTGTCGTTCGCCATCATGCCGCGCACGTTGAGGTTTTCCACGCCGAACAGGGCGAACCGTTCGGTCAATGCCGTGGTGGTCTGGTGGGTCCAGTCCTGGCGGACATTGGCGATTCGGGCGTGCAGCTTGGCCAGCCGCACGGCGGATTTGCGGCGATTGTTGGAGCCTTTCACCTTGCGGGAATGCTGGCGTATGGCGTTGCCACTCGGCCAGCGCCCAGTTGTAGGCGAACCGGGATGCGCCGACGCACTGCCGGAAGATGGCCTGCTGGGTCTTGTTCGGCTTGAGTTCGATGCGATGGGTCTTGATCACGGTTCGCATTCCATCGCCTCCAGCATCCGCTTGGCGCGGCGTTCCGCCGCCCGCTTCCCGTACGGGCGAGCGCACAGCGAAGTCAGAACTTCGGTCGCGTCGCGAACGAGGTCGTCTTTGACTTCTTCCGGGTCCATGACCAGCACCGTGCGGCCTTGCGCCGCCAGCGCGGATTCGATGCACTCAAAACCGAATCGCATCAAGCGGTCGCGGTGCTCCACCACCAGCGTTTTGACGGCCGGCGACTTGAGCGGCCGCATCAATCCGCGTCGAGGGTCGTTCGGCCCCGAACCCACTTCCTTGACGACCTCGGCCACGTGAAGGTCGCGCTGGGCCGCGAATTCGGCAAGCCGCGCAACTTGCCTGTCCAGGTCGCCGCGCTGGTCGGAACTGGACACGCGGGCGTACAGGGCAACGCCCGCGGCGGCCGTCGATTCGATGGCATGGACGATCACGGTTCCCGTAGCAAGCTGTTCTGCGGGTACGGGGAGCGTGCCCGCTTTCCACATCCGCCAAGCCGTCTTGTACGAAACTCCTTGCCGCTTTGCCCATACGCTTAATTTCATGCGATTTGCTTTACCGCAAAAGGCTATATATGTCTATAAAAATTCAGCAGTTGTCATGCCATCTGGTTGGTGCTGCTGGCGCTGCAACACCAGCGGCAAGCGTTCGAGCAATCTATCGACGGCCAGCGGCGGGCGCTCAAGCAGGCTGCCCGCCGGGTGTCGGTCAAGGCGTTGGGTTTCGACGGGCCGGTGGTGTTGAGCGGGCCGGTGGCGTCGGTGGCGAGAATCGCATTGGTGCACGAGATCAACGCCTTGAAGAGGCTCGGCGATCGGGGCGTGCAATGGGGCGGCGCAGTTCTGCGATCTCTTTGTCAAACCAAATTAAATCCTGTTTCCATCCAGCATTATCCGGCGACGCTTGGGTCAGGCGCACCATGATCGTCTGGCCTTCTTCTAGCGCCTTCAGAGCATTGGTCCTATCCCCGGTTTTTCGGAATATAGTCCCGATCTTGCTATAGGACACCGACAGGTCGCGCTGCCAGCC
>DEHU01000116.1:0-378 GCA_002352125.1 Competibacteraceae bacterium UBA2792
TCGTGCATGTACCCGATGGTGTAAACATGCACCATCAGAGAAACGAAAGTGACCGTAGTGATCATCACCGCAGTCAGGTTATCGACCAGGAAACCGACTTCCAGGCGAATACCCTCGATCATCATCCAAGTGTAAACCGTGCCGTTGTAGGGCTCCGCACCTTCGAGGATGTGGTGTCGAAGCACCACCAACGACAGGAGAAAAGCGATAGCTACACCGATGATGGTGACCCAGTGAGCACCGGCCCGGCCAATCTTACGACCGAACAAACCGGCAACGATGGCCCCAAACAGAGGTGACAACACGATCCAGAGGTAAACGTTTTGCATGCGGCTAACCCTTCAGCGCGTCGAGATCGGCAACGTTGATGGTGCGCCG
>DEHU01000116.1:452-4163 GCA_002352125.1 Competibacteraceae bacterium UBA2792
AAGCGCGATCATCTATCCCCCGCTTTTGCTTATTGGAATGATGGAAATTCGTTCTGCCGATTCGGTGGGCGCCATTCGAAATTGGCTTTTTCCCACTTCGGCCATATGGACTTACTGTTTCTTTTCCGCCGCCAAGCGCACCAAGCGCACCCGGTCATCCCGCGAAACTCGAACTTGCCGACCCGGATTTTGGGATTTGGTGCCTTCGCGGCGACGCAGGGTCAACGAAATGGCAGCAATGATCGCTACCAGCAGAATCACCGAAGCAATTTCGAACGGATAGACGTAGAAGGTGTACAGAACGCTGCCCAGTTCTTTGGTATTGCTGTAATCGGCGGCACGCGAAATCAGATCGTACTGGCTTGAACCAAAATAACCAGATCCCACCACCAAAGCCATTTCGATGACGATGATGGTCGCGATGGTCACACCGACCGGCAGATACTTGATGAAGCCCTCCCGCGTCGACGCGGCGTTGATATCCAGCATCATCACCACGAATAGGAACAGCACCATCACTGCCCCCACGTAAACCAGTACCATGGCGATGGCTAAAAACTCGGCTTCGATCAACAGCCAGAGTGCGGCGCTAGTAAAAAATGCCAAGACCAAAAACAGAGCGGCGTGTACCGAGTTGCGCACCGTAATCACTCGCACCGCCGCAAACACCAAGACGAGAGCGAAGACGTAGAACAAAAACTTTTCGAATCCCATGAGCGAACCTATTTTTAGTTCGGGCAACGAGCTAGCGATAGGCGGCATCGGCAGCCCGGTCGGTGGCGATCTGCGCCTCGCAGCGGTCGCCGTGAGCGAGCAATTTTTCCTTGGTCATGATGTGCTCGCCGCGCTTTTCGAAATGGTAATCGAATGTCCGGGTCTCCACGATAGCATCTACCGGACAAGCCTCTTCGCAAAAACCGCAGTAGATGCATTTGAACAAATCGATATCGTAGCGAGTGGTGCGACGGGTACCATCCGTCCGCTGTTCGGATTCGATGGTTATCGCCAACGCTGGACAAACGGCTTCGCACAGTTTGCACGCAATGCAACGCTCTTCGCCATTCGGGTAACGGCGCTGGGCATGCAACCCACGAAACCGGTGCGACAACGGAGTCCGTTCCTCCGGAAATTGCACCGTGATTTTTTTGGCAAACAGGTATCGGCCGGTTACCCGCAAACCAAGCAACAACTCCCAAAGCAGAAAGCTTTTAAAGTAGTGCCGAAGAGCGTTCAGGGTATTCATCGCTTTTCACGCCTCAATCGAACCACGGACCAACCTTTGCCAACACGCCCAAACCGATCACCAAAATCCATACCAGCGTCACTGGAATAAAGACCTTCCATCCCAGCCGCATGATCTGGTCGTAGCGATAGCGAGGAAAAGTGGCGCGGAACCACAAGAAAAACAGCAGCAAGAACGAAATCTTGATCACCAGCCAAACCGCGCCAGGCACAAAATCGAACAGAGATCCCAAGACTGGAATCCCCTCGAACGGCGACAGCCAACCACCTAGGAACATCGTGGATGCCAGCGCCGATACCAGGATCATATTGGCGTATTCCGCCAGGAAGAATACCGCGAATGCCATGCCGGAATAATCCACATGAAAGCCGGCCACGATTTCCGACTCGCCCTCGGCCACGTCGAAAGGTGCGCGATTGGTTTCGGCAACCCCAGAAATGAAATACACCAGAAACAACGGTAGCAGCGGCAACCAATACCAGTGCAACAGACTGCCCTGCTGGGCCAGCACGATCTGGTTTAGATTCAAGCTGCCAGCCGCCATCAGTACGCCCACCAAGGCAAAACCCATGGCAATTTCGTACGATACGATCTGGGCCGCCGAACGCATCGCGCCGAGAAAGGCATACTTGGAATTCGAAGACCAGCCGGCGATGATCACACCATAGACACCCAGCGAGGTCAGCGCCAACAAATACAGCATGCCGGCGTCCAGATGCGAGAGCATCATGCCATCGCCGAACGGGATGACCGCCCACGCTGCCAGCGCAGGACCGAAAGAAACGACTGGAGCCAGTAGAAAAAGGAAACGATCAGCCTTGGTTGGGATGATAATTTCCTTGAACATCAACTTCATGGCATCGGCGATCGGTTGCAGCCAGCCTTTGGGACCGACCCGGTTCGGACCGATCCGCACTTGCATGTAACCGATGATCTTTCGTTCGGCGAAGGTCAGATACGCCACCCCCAGCAACAGAGGAGCCAGGATGGCGACGATTTTCAGGAGGATGATGATGACCGTCAGCAGCGTTTCCACGATCCAGGGATCCTTGTCGTTATTGGATGGTCACCGGCCCCACCGTAGGGCCGAGCGCCGCGCTGGCGTTCGACCCCGCCGGAATCCAGGCGCAGCCTTTGGGCACGCTATCATCGAGCACCAACGGCAAATCGATCACCAAGCCGTTCTGGCGCACTTGAACCTGTTCCCGTTCTGCCACACCTAGTTCTCGGGCCGCCTCCGGATGCAGCCGAACTTCGGCAGGACGCGCCAGCGAACTGGACTGCAAGGAGCGAGCACGGCGTACCAGCGCGTCCAACGCGTAGATCGGCACGTCTCCCATCCGCAATAATCCATCGGCTTGGAACGGCATCGCAATCTTGCTCAAATCTGGGGTGTTATCCGGGTTGACGCCTTCGCAGGCGCTCTGAGCCTCGGCAAGCACTTCCTCGGAAGCCACGTACTCGAAACCATCCAAGCCGCATAGATTACCCAACACCCGCAACACCTTCCAGGCTGGCCGCGCCGTGCCGAACGGCTTGCTGGCTCCCTGGAAACTTTGCCACCGGCCTTCGGCGTTGATATAAGTACCCGATGTTTCGGCGAATGTTGCTACCGGCAAAATTGCCCGCGCGTAGCTCTTGCTGGTCGCGCTAGCATAGGGGTTAAGCGAAACGACCCACTCTGCGCCCTGCATGGCTTGCAATGCCGCCGCACCATCCCAACAGTCCAGTTCGGGTTCGACTCCGATCAGTACATAGGCCTTGCGCGGCGATTCCAGCATCGCCCGCGCGTCGAGCCCCACCATCGATGCCGGTTTACCGCCAGGCAGACGATGCGGCACTGCGCCAGCCAGCCAGCCAGCCACCGAATTCGCGGCTTCCGGCAGATAACCAAACGCTGCCCCGCAGCGCAGAGCGACAAAACCCGCCAGCGCCCGCAGTTGCGAAAAAGCCGGGTGAGCCACTGCCAGATTACCCAACAGGATGGTAGCCGGCGCGCTGTCGACAAGATTAGCGGCGATAGTACGTTCAGTTTCGCTCGAAGTGCCGGCCACGAGGCCAGCCAAGCTAGCCGGCAGCGCCTCACCTTTCAATTCTGCAACGGCTTGGGCTACACCAGCTAGAGCCGTCACCATCCCGGCGGGATCGGCGATGACTTTGGCGGCGACCGGGAAGCGGAACTCGAAGTCGCGGGGGTTGACGAACATGATTCGACCGCCTGCCAACGCTGCTTTGCGCAAACGATGACCGGCCAACGGCTGCTCCATCCGGACGTTACTACCGACGAGCAACGCCGATTTTACCTTTTCCAGATCGGCTATGTTTTGTCCTAACCAAGGGAACGCCGGCGCCGTATCCTGGTCGCCGAAATCGGCTTGCCGCAGCCGATGATCGACGTTCGCAACGCCTAGCCCCCGCGCTAGTTTTTGGGCCAGATACAGCTCTTCGACAGTCGCGGTCGGCGAAAC
>DEHU01000267.1 GCA_002352125.1 Competibacteraceae bacterium UBA2792
AAGCGGCTGGAGCGCCGCCGGCCGCCGCTGTCCGGCGGCGAGCATCGCGGCCGGGGCCGGCCACCGCACCGGCGGCCGGCCAACCGGACCTGACGTGGTTCGAGCGCAAAATGGCAGGACCGTGACGGCAGAACGCCAACCTTTCAAGGGTTGCGCGGCGAGCGGTCATCCGTGCGCGACCGCCGCCGCCGGCGAGGTTTTGCGCGCGGGCGGCAACGCCTTCGATGCCGCAGTGGCCGCCGGGTTCGCCGCTGCCGTGGCGGAGCCGGCTTTGACCAGCTTGGGCGGCGGCGGTTTTTTGTTGGCCCGTACCGCGCAAGGTCAGGCGATTCTATTTGATTTTTTCGTGAACACGCCAGGACAGGGTCTGCGCGCCAGCGAGCTGGAACCGCACTTTTTTCCGGTCACGGTCCGGTTTCCTGGCAGCGAGCAGATCTTCAACGTCGGCATGGGGTCAGTAGCGGTGCCCGGTGTGCTCAAGGGATATCTGCACGTGCATCGCCGGCTAGGCCGGTTACCGTTGCGAGAGGTGTTGGCGCCAGCCGTTCGCTCGGCGCGCGAAGGGGTGGCGATCAACGCCAAGCAGGGCTATTTTCTGGATCTGTTGACGCCGATCATGACCCTGACCGCCGCCGGTCGCGCCTTGTTCGAGCCGGCGGGACGCTATTTGTGCGCGGGCGACGCGTTCCGCAATCCGGAACTGGCGGTATTTCTGGAGACGTTGTCGCGCGATGGCGAGCGGGAGTTTTACGAAGGCGAGTTGGCTGAGCGCATCGATCGCGACATGCGCGAGGGGGCAGGGTTGTTGACCGCGGCCGATCTGGCAACCTATCGGGTGATCGAGCGCGAGCCGCTGCCGATCAATTATCGTGGTTACCGGTTGTTGACCAATCCGCCCCCATCATTTGGCGGATCGCTGATCGCCTTGTCGCTGCGCTTGCTGGAGGCGCGCGAGATGGCCGATCTCGATTTCGGTGCCCCGGCCCATCTGGCGCTGCTGATCGCGGCGATGCAGGAAGTGGATCGCCGCCGCGCCGAGGGTTATCTCGGCCCGGCCGAAATCGGCAATGCCGGCTTGATCGAAAGCCTGGAGCGGGTCCGTACTGCATCCGGCGGCACCACCCACGTCAGCGTGTGCGATGCCGAGGGCAACGCTGCCAGCATGACCACCTCCAACGGCGAAGGCTCGGGTTGTTTCGCCGCCGATACCGGCATCATGCTCAACAACATGATGGGCGAGGACGACTTGCATCCGGAAGGGTTCCACGCCAGCCCGCCGGGAGTGCGGGTAGCGTCGATGATGGCGCCCTCGTTGCTGCTGGCCGGCGACCGGTTGCGGCTGGTGTTGGGCAGTGGCGGCAGCAAGCGCATTCGTTCTGCCATGCTGCAGGTAGTCAGCAATGTGGTAGATTTCGGGCTCGACTTGCGTACCGCCGTGGAAGCGCCGCGACTGCACTGGGACGGCGAACGGATCCAGGTGGAGCCCGGTTTCGCCGATGAGGCGTTGACCGCGTTGGCCGGGCGTTGGCCGCTCAACCGTTGGCCGGTGCGCGACGTGTACTTCGGTGGCGTCCACGCGGTGGCGCCCGATGGCGAAGGGGCGGGCGATCCGCGCCGGGGCGGCCACGCGGCGGTGGTCGATTAATTGGCGGAACGGACTGGCAATGTTGTCGAGAAAGAAAAGATGATCGATTTGAAAGATTACTTGCTGATTTTGGCCCGGCGGGACGGTTCCGATATCTATCTCAGCACCGGAGCGCCGCCTTGCGGCAAATTCCAGGGCGTGTTGCGAGCGTTGGACAAGGATCCGCTACCGTCGGGCCGGGTCAAGCAGATCGCCTATTCGGTCATGGATTCGGCGCAAATAGCCGAATTCGAGAAGACCTTGGAGATGAACCTGGCTATCAGCGAGCCCGGCGTGGGACGGTTCCGGATCAACATCTTCAAGCAGCGCAGCGAAATCTCGATGGTGATCCGCAACATCNNGGCCACATCATCACCATCGAAGACCCGATCGAGTTCGTCCATCGACACAAGCGCTCGGTCGTCAACCAGCGCGAGGTGGGCGTGGACACGCTAAGTTACGCCGACGCGCTCAAAAACACGTTGCGGCAAGCGCCGGACGTGATCCTGATCGGCGAAATCCGCGACCGCGAGACGATGGAGCATGCCCTGGCTTTCGCTGAAACCGGCCACTTGGCGATTTCCACCTTGCACGCCAACAGTGCCAACCAGGCGCTCGACCGCATCATCAATTTCTTCCCCGAGGAACGGCGGCCGCAGTTGCTGGCCGATTTGTCGAGCAATCTGCGCGCCTTCGTGTCGCAGCGGCTGATTCCGACCGTGGAAGGCAAGCGGGTAGCGGCTATCGAAATCTTGCTGCATTCGCCGATGGTCGAGACCCTGATCAAGCGCGGCGAGGTCAGCGGCCTGAAGGAAATCATGGAGAAATCCACCGGGCTTGGCATGCAGACCTTCGACCAAGCCTTGTACGCGCTCCATCAGGCCGGCAAGATCAGTTTCGAGGAAGCGATCAAGAACGCCGATTCCGCCAATAACCTGCGGCTGCGGATCAATCTGTCCGGCGGAGCGCCAGGCGTCGAGCGGCCGGGGGGCTCGGGGCTGTCGCTGGAAGCGATCGAAGAACCGGAAGAGGAAGAAAAACCAGCGGCTCCGGCTGGCCTGCGCCCGCCGCCGCGACCGGGTGGAGCTTGATCGTGGCGTGTGTACCGTCGGTTCCGGTTTTGGTGGTGCCCGACGGTATTCGGGGTTTGATCTTCGACTGCGATGGCACCTTGGCCGATACCTTGCCTTTGCACTACACCGCTTGGGAAGAGACGTTCGCGGAACTGGGCTTGCCTTGTCCGATGGAATTTCTGATCCAGCACAACGGTAAGCCCACCGACCTGATCGTGACCCTGTACAACGTGGAGTTTGGCCGGGCCATCGATGTCGAACGGTTTACGATGGACAAGGAACGCCGGACGTTGATCCGCCTGGATCAAGCGCGGCCGATCGAGCCGGTGGCGGCATTGGTGCGACGCTATCGTGGCCGGTTGCCGATGGCGGTGGTGTCGGGCAGCAACCGCATCAACGTGGAGCGGACTCTGCAAGCCATCGGTTTGCGCGAACCGTTTGCGGCGGTGCTGACCGCCGACGACGGGCTGCCGCCCAAACCAGCGCCGGAGCTGTTTTTGGAAGCCGCCCGCCGGTTGGGAGTGGCGCCGCGCGCGTGCCAGGCGTTCGAAGATGCCGACTCCGGTTTGGAAGCCGCCCGCCGAGCCGGGATGCTGGCGACGGACGTGCGGCCGTTCGGCGGAGGATATCGGGAAGGGCCGTTGGGGTAAAAGCGGATTCTCAGGCCGCGATCCCGTTCGACCGCAGCAGCGGCTCGATTTGCGGCTCCCGACCCCGGAATTCGACGAAGCTGGCCAACGCTGGACGCGAGCCGCCCACTTCGAGAATGCTGCGCCGAAAACGTTCGCCGGTTGGGGCGTCGAAAATACCGTTTTCCTCGAAGGCGCCGAAGGCATCCGCCGATAGGACTTCCGCCCATTTGTAGCTGTAGTAACCTGCCGCGTAGCCGCCGGCGAAAACGTGGGTGAAAGCGTTGGCGAAGCGGTTGTAGGCCGGGGGAACGATCACCGCGACTTGCCGACGCACGTCGTCTAACGTTTCCAACACCCGCGCACCGCGCGCCGGATCGTACTCGCGATGCAACCGGAAATCGAACAAGCCGAATTCCAGTTGCCGTACCATGAGGATACCGGCTTGAAAGTTTTTGGCTGCCAGCATCCGTTGGTACAGCTCCTCCGGCAACTGTTCGCCGGTTTGGTAGTGCCCTGCCAGCAGCGTCAGCGCTTCCCGGGACCAGCACCAATTTTCCAAAAACTGGCTCGGCAGTTCCACGGCGTCCCATTCCACGCCATGAATACCGGCCACCGATAGATAATTGACCGTGGTTAGCAGATGGTGCAAACCGTGGCCGAACTCGTGGAACATCGTGAGCACTTCGCCGTGGGTCAACAGTGCCGGATCGTCGCCCACCGGCGGCGTGAAATTGCAGACCAGATAGGCTGCCGGCAACCGCGCCCGACCGTCGATCTGGCGCCGTGCCAAGCAACCGTCCATCCAGGCACCGCCCCGCTTGTGGGGGCGGGCATACAAATCCAGATAGAACCGCCCGCGCGGAGTGCCGGCCGCATCGACGATTTGGTAAACCCGCACGTCGGGATGCCAAACCTCGACGTTATCCAGCAGCCGGATAGAAATACCGAATAGCTTTTCCGCGACGGCGAACAGCCCCGGTAGAACGCGAGTGGTCGGGAAGTAAGGTCGTAGCTCCTCCTGCGACAATTGGTAGCAGTGCTGCCGCAGTTTTTCGGAGTAGTAGCCGATATCCCAAGTTTCCAGCCGCTCGACCCCAAATCGATCGCGGGCGAAGTTTTGCAGCTCGTCCAGTTCCCGCTGGGCTTGTGGTCGGGCGCGGCCGGCGAGGTCGGCGAGGAACGCCAACACCTTGTCCGGCGAGTCGGCCATCTTGGTAGCCAGCGAGTATTCGGTGTAGTCCTGAAAGCCGAGCAGTTGAGCCAATTCGTGGCGCAGCGCCATGATGTGTTCCATGATCGGTCCATTGTCCCACCGGCCAGCGTTGGGTCCTTGGTCCGAGGCGCGAGTGCAGTAAGCGTCGTACAATTCCTGTCGCAGCTCGCGGTCGTCAGCGTAGTTGAGCACTGGCAGATAGGACGGCAGTTCCAGCGTCAGCAACCATCCGTCCAGTCCTCGCTGCTGGGCGGTTTGCCGGGCCAATGCCCGCGCCGATTCCGGCAAGCCGGCCAGTTGAGTGTCGTTGGCGAGATGCTTGGTCCACGCCTGGGTGGCGTCCAGCACGTTTTCGGCGAACTTGGCGTTCAGTTGTGCCAATTCTTGCTGGATAGCTTTGTAGCGGGATTGCTGTTCCGGCGGCAAGGCGATACCGGACAAGCGAAAATCGCGCAGGGCGTCGTCGATGACTTTGCGTTGCGCCGGATCGAGCCGGGCGTACTCTGAACCTTCGGCGATTTGTCGATAGGCCCGGTACAAGCCCTCGTGTTGGCCGAGTTCAGTGGCATAGGCGCTGAGCTTGGGCAGGCAAACGTTGTAAGCGGCGCGCAACGCTGCGGAATCGAGCACCGAATGCAGATGGTTGACCGGCGACCAGGCTTTGCTCAGGCGATCTTCCAAATCTTCCAGCGGCCGGATCAGGTTATCCCAGGTATAGGAATCGTTGGCCGCCAACAGCCGTTCGATTTCGGCGCGATTCTCGGCCAGCAACCAATCGATGGCCGGTTCGACGTGTTCCGGCCGGATGGCGGCGTAACAAGGGAGATCGGCAGGGTCCAGCAAGGGGTTGTTCATCGATAAATAGTTAACTTATTCAAGTTGTTGTTTACGATTTGAGCGAATTCCAAATTTTCCCTATCCAAGATTTCTGCTCGGACCATTTGGCCTTGAGACCTCTTTCCAGGAAGAAGGATGTGTATTTTTTATCATCCATCATGATGTGATGAGTTAGCCATTTTTTCAGAAAATGCATCAGCTCGATGTCGATCGTGACGCCGCTCTCGAATCTTTTTTGAAAGTTTAAGGCTTCTTGCTTGAGTTTGTCGTGATGCGCTTGGTGCGTTTCGATATCGGGGTAATCGAAAATGCGGAACAGGCTCTCCTCCACTGTGAAATGCACAATGGTGTACTGCACGAGTTCCTCCAGGATTGCGCTGATGACGGCTTTATCCGCTTTGTGTAATATGGCTTCATTGAACAAGCGATTGATTAGGATAATTAAAATCTTATGCTGTTCGTCGATTTCCTGTAGGCCAACGCTGAGTTCGTCGGACCAGGATATAAATTCTTTCGTGTCAAGCATGTCGTGCTCCTTTTTTACACAAGAACAATCAAGAGTTGAATGTATTTTAAAAATTACATTTTTAAAATTTTTTTAATATTATCGTATCTTTTTATGGAAGACAATTATTATATGATAACTGGTTATGTATAATTTTTGATCTATGAATGTTTTTCCGGTGGCTGACTGGGATTTGAGTCGCTCTGTCGGACGACCGATCAAACGAGGGCCCACAATAGGTAGCCGCCGGTCAACGCCGTCGCCAGTAGGCATCCGGCGGCGCGCCATCGAAAATAGGTGATCAGTCGGTTCTCTTCACGGAAAGCGGCGATGATGAATGGTCGGGTGGAATCGCCGGGATCGGCCATCAGGTGAACATCCGGTTGGGTGGCCCGTTGCAGTTGTTGCCGCTGGACTTGCCGGTGGGCCGCGCGGCGGACCGCTTCCCATTCGTCGGGGTCGATACGGCCGTTGCCCCGGCGGTCGAACATCGCCATTCGTTTCGGGTCGCGTTTCCAGCGTTCTAGCAATTCCGCGACTTCCAGACGGGTGTCGGGTGCTTCCGGCAGGCCGCCGACGGTGCGGAACAGGCCGATGATGTGCAGCTCCTCGCCGGGCAGAATTCGCTGTTCGGTATACCGGTAAGCGGCACCGATTCCCCAGAGTGCGTGGGTGCGCACGCCGCTGGCCCTACCGTACCACACGTCGCGCCGGGTCTTGACGAAATCGGCACCTTCGGGGTCGATCACGCATTGAGCGGTGCCGTCGTCCAGGGCGAACAGATTGTCGCTGTCGCCGGATTCCACCGGCCACCAGCGTCCGCCTGAGGAGCGCTCCTCGATCCGGTAACGATACCAGGCACAGGGAAGGCTGCTGAGCGGGGCGAGGATCGGTGGCCCCGGCAGCAGGCGAGCGTTGCCGTACAGTTCCACATAACCTTGCGGCGCGGAGCGGATGCGGGCGATGGGGGTATCCGCCAGCCGCCAAGCCCGCCGCCCGAAATACAGGGCGCCGTATAGTCCCCCCACTCCAATGGTCAACAGTAGGGCGAGGAGTGGAATCGGCAATGTGTGCGCGGAAGAAACGCCGCCCGGAGCGGGTTGCTGCAACAACAAAAAGAAACCCAACCAAGCTGCGACGAAGAATAAAGCGCCTTTCAGGCTTGGCGCACGCACGCGGATTTCCGAAGCCGGTCAGCGAAAAAGTTGGGCGAGATTGACATCCTGTTTTTCTTTCTCGGCGAATTCCAGCAACCGAAACGGTTCGAAAGCGAACAATCGGGCGATCAGGACATCGGGGAACTGCTCGATGCGGACGTTGTTGAGATTAACGCTGTCGTTGTAGAACTCCCGGCGGTCGGCGATGGCGTTTTCCAAACCGGTGATGCGGGCTTCCAAATGGCGAAAATTGTCGTTGGCACGCAGTTCCGGGTACGCTTCGGCCACCGCGAACAACTGGCCCAGACCGAGGCGCATTTGGGTTTCGGCGGTTCCCAGCTTGGCCAAATCGCCGCGCTGTTGCGCGTCGGCGACCGCTTGGCGGGCGCGCATGACCGCTTCCAGCGTTTCGCGCTCATAACGCATGTACTGCTTGCAGGTTTCGACCAGTTTAGGCAGCTCGTCGTGGCGCTGCTTCAACAGCACATCGATGTTGGACCAGGCCATGCCAACGTTGTGTTTCAGCGTTACCAGCCGGTTGTAAAGAATGATACCGTACAGGACGCATAGCGTCAGAGCGGCCAGTAGAGCAACGGTGAAGGAATTCATGGTGGTTGCATGCGGCGAACGGTTAATGACAAGTACAATTATAGCCCGTCTGATCGACGAAAATGTAAAGTAAATGTGGCGGAGGAAAGACGAGGATGCTGTTCTGGTTCAAGGGGATGCTGATCGGATTCGCCATCGCTGCGCCAGTTGGGCCAATTGGCTTGTTGTGCATTCAGCGTACGTTGACGCGCGGGCATTGGTCGGGCGTGTTGTCCGGCTTGGGGGCGGCCAGTGCCGATGCCGTTTACGGCTGCATCGCCGGTTTCGGGTTGGCGTCGCTAGCCGGTTTATTGCTAGCTTGGCAGACAGAACTACGCTTGATTGGCGGTTTATTTCTGCTGTATCTGGGCTGGCAAACCTGGCTGACTCCGCCTGCCGCTGAGCAGGCGCGGGTTCGTCCCACTCGCGCCGGGTTATTGAGCGATTATCTTTCAACTCTGGGATTGACGCTGACCAATCCGGTGACGATTTTGGCGTTTCTGGGGATTTTCGCCGGGCTGGGGCTGGCCGGCGGCGGCGGGGATTTCGTGGCCGCTGCCGCGTTGGTGGTGGGCGTGTTTTCGGGATCGCTGCTGTGGTGGCTGTTGCTGGCCGGAGGGGTAGGCGTTCTGCGCGGGCGATTGCGCCCGAACGTTATGGTTTGGATCAACCGCGCTTCGGGTTTGCTGATCGCCGGTTTTGGGATTTGGGCGTTGTTGGCGACGGTTCGGGGCTGATTTTTTGATGGGCGCTGGCTGCAATCCCCTGCGCCGCCTCGTGCCGATCTTTCAGCCGCCGGTAGTTCTGGGCCGAATATTCGAGAAATTCCAATTCGCGAGGATTGAGCGGGCGGATTTGTTTCACTGGACTACCGACGTATAGATAACCGCTTTCCAGCACCTTNNCACGATCGCGCCCATGCCGATCAAGCAGAAATCGCCGATGGTGCAGGCGTGCAGGATAACCTTGTGGCCAACCGTGACATCGTTGCCGATCGATGTCGGCTGGCCGCCGGGACAGAACCGGCTGTCGTGGGTGACGTGGAT
>DEHU01000233.1 GCA_002352125.1 Competibacteraceae bacterium UBA2792
TACGCCTTCATGTACGGCCATCCCGGCAAGAAATTGCTGTTCATGGGCGGGGAATTCGGCCAGCCGAGCGAATGGAATCACGACGGTGAACTAGAGTGGGCGCTGGTGGCGCGCAAACCCCAGTACCAGGGCTTGCAACGCTTCGTCAGCGACCTCAACAAGCTGTACGCGCGCGAGCCCGCCTGCCATCAGGTGGATTTTCGTGGCGCCGGTTTCGAATGGCTGGACGCGAACGGTGCCGAAACCAACGTCGTCGCCTTCGCGCGCAAGGCCCGCGACCCGCGCGAGGCGGTGCTGTTCGTGCTGAATTTTTCCGATCAGCCGCGCAAACAATATCGCATCGGCGTACCGTATCCGGTGATGTATCGCGAGCTGTTGCACAGCGACGCCATCGAATACGGCGGTTCGGGCGAAACGTTGCCCGGCAAGCAGATCGCGGCCGAAGAGTTTTCCAGTCACGGCTTCGCCTTCTCGATCGTGCTGAACCTACCGCCGTTCAGCGCGGTGGCGCTCAAACCGGCGCCGCCGAAGTTGGAGTGAGTTCGAGCGAGGAAACGGAGTAGGTTCGCGGGCAATTTGCGCCATATAGCGCAATCCCTGAATCGCCCGGCTGCCGTACCACGAGGTCATTTCCCCGTCGATCAACCGTAGTTTCTCCGGCGGGCAGTCGTAATCGCGGGCGAAGGTTTCCAAATCCTGCGGTAAAAAGCGGTACGGCTCGCTGCTGAACAGGACCAGATCGGCGGCATCCAAAAGCGCCTTGTCCAGCGTCAATTCGGGATAGCGCGTCTCGCATGCCGCCGGCAGCGTCTCCCAGCCCACCAAAGCCAGCATCCGGGCGATGTAGGTATCCCGGTCAATGCCCATCCACGGCTTGCGCCAAATCAAATACAGTACCCGTCGCCGGGGCCAGGCGACTTGCCGCAGTTCCGCCAAAGTCCGCTCGAACCGAGCCACCAGCGCCTCCGCTTCCGCCACGCGATTGAAAATCCCGCCGATCAGCCGATACAGCGGCACGTTGTCTTCCGGAGCCAACGGGTGGGTAACGATCACTTGCAAACCGTCGGCGATCAGCCGCTCCGCCAGATCGCGCGGGTTCTCGTCGATGTTGACGATGGCGTGGGTAGGTCGCAATGCCTGTAGCCGGGCGTTGCGGATTTTCTTGGTGCCGCCGACGCTAGGCAGTGGCGCGACCAGCGGGGCGGGATGAATGCAGTAATGGGTGCGGCCCACCACCTGATCGCCCAGCTTCAACGCGAACAGCAGTTCGGTGATGCTGGGCACCAGCGAAACGATGCGGGCGGGCGCAGTGATGGGCGCGTGTTGGACGCCGATGGCGTCGGTCAAATCAAGAGGCAAAATGCTGGCCCTTTTCTCTGAAAGATTCCGGCGTCGCCCCCGTCCATTGCTTGAAGGCGCGGGAAAAGCTTTTTTCGTTGAGAAATCCCACCGCCAAAGCAATTTGCTTGATCGGCTTGGANNTGCAATTGCCGGTGCAGCGTTCTGGGCGAAACATGCAGTTCTTTGGCGATCAATTCGCCGGTATGCAGACCAGCCGGTCTCGCTCTCAACAGCTCGCGTACCCGTTGCACCAACAGCCGGTCTCGCCGGTAGGGAAAGATCGTGAGAGGAACGGCGTGCTGAAGCATCTTGTTCAAAGCCCGGTCGTCGCGGCGAATGGATAGCATCGCATATTGAGGATCGAAACTGATCTTGGCGAACCCGGCGCGGAAATGCAGCGGACCGGGAAAGAGCATCCGGTAAACCTCGATATACGCCGGGGCATCGAAAGGGAAACAGGCTTCCAGTAAAGGAATCCGCGAATTAATCGCCCAACAAGCGTAGCCGAGAATATACCGAAAGAGCGTNNATTTCGCCCAAATCCCGATTGACTTGAATCGCAATGGACGCTGCCGACCGGGTCACGGCGAATTTCAGCGCGATGTCGTCCGTCAACAGGCCATGATAGCGACACCATCTTTTCAGGGCGATTTCCAAGGTCGGCGACCCGAGTGCGGCCCGGCACAGCATTCCATAGCTACCCCACGGCAACCGGCGCGAAAACCAGCCTAGCGCCTCGTCATCCAATTCCTGGATAGCGATACCGAACAGAGTTTGCATTTGCGACCCGGTCACCCGGTTTCTCGGGTCGGCCAGGAATTCCGGCGTGATTTGTGCCCGCTGCAGCGCATCGCTCGGGTCTTTGCCATAGCGTCGATAGGCTGCCACGATCGCTCGAACGAACGCCACGGGGGTTATCGCAATCTCGGGAGGAACCACGGGCATAGTCGTTCGGCTCATGTGCGCATATCAAGCGTCAATCCTAATCGGCGCAGTGAGCATTGCAACCCTATTGGCACTCTTGCTGGCAAATATTGCAACCCTGTTGGCAACCCTCGCTTTCCGGTTCTTTTTATCATTGCGGCCATCGCGACGAGCCGGCATTGCCAACCCGGGCTTGGCATTGCGGCGCCGACCATCACCGCCGTGCGGTAAAAGCGTATGATGGTATCTATAACTCTCGACAGGAGAATCCTCTTATGTCCGCGGTCATCAGCCATTTCAGAACTCCCGTCTCCGGTACCGATAAAGTCAAACCCCAGCACAAGATCCGTTTCGTCACCGCCGCCAGTCTGTTCGACGGTCACGATGCTTCCATCAACATCATGCGCCGCATTCTTCAGGCCAGCGGCGCCGAAGTCATTCATCTCGGCCATAACCGCTCGGTGGAGGAAATCGTGACCGCCGCTCTGCAGGAAGATGCCCAGGGCATCGCGGTCAGTTCCTATCAGGGTGGTCATGTCGAATTCTTTAAGTACATGATCGATCTGCTACGCGAGCGCGGCGGCGATAACATCAAGGTATTCGGTGGCGGTGGCGGCGTGATCGNNTGGGCTTGCAGGGCATGATCGATCACATGCTGACGATCTGCGATACCGATCCCGGCCAAGCTGCACCCAAGGGACTCGATATCATCAAATCCGGCGATTGGCGGGCGCTGTCCCGGCTGATCACCGCGCTGGAAAACCACGCCGTCGCGCCCGAATTGCGCCAACAGATTCTCGACCAGGCCAAGACGTGCACCGTGCCCGTGCTCGGCGTTACCGGCACGGGCGGTTCCGGCAAGTCGTCGCTGACCGACGANNGGTGATCGCCGCCGATCCGTCGCGGCGCAAGACCGGCGGTGCGTTGCTCGGCGACCGCATCCGTATGAACGCCATCACCGGCCCGAACCTGTACATGCGCTCGCTGGCCACCCGCGCCGCCGGCAGCGAAGTCCCCGAAACCCTGGGCGATATCCTCGCCGCCTGCAAGCTGGCCGGCTTCGATCTGCTGATCGTCGAAACCTCCGGCATCGGTCAGGGCGACGCCGCCATCGTGCCGCTGGTGGAGCGTTCGGTGTACGTGATGACCCCGGAATTCGGCGCCGCCTCGCAGTTGGAAAAGATCGATATGCTCGATTTCGCCGATGCGGTAGCGATCAACAAATTCGACCGCAAGGGCGCGGAGGATGCGCTGCGCGACGTGCGCAAGCAGGTGCAGCGCAACCGCAAGGCGTTNNAACGACAATGGGGTGACGGCGCTTTATCATGGCGTGGTCGAACTGCTGCGCGACAAAGGTTTAGCGCTACAGCCGGGCCGCTTGCCGCCCGCCGAGAACAGGGCTTCCACTGGCAAGACGGTCATCGTACCTGCGGCGCGCGCCCGCTATCTGGCCGAAATCGCCGACACCGTACGCGGCTATCACAAGCAAGTGGACGAGCAGGTCAAACTGGTTCGCCAGTGCCAGCAGCTCCACGCGGTCAAGGCCATGCTGGAAACCGCCGGCAAGCCGGCCACCGATTTGGAGCCGCTGCTGGAACAAGTCGAAGCACAAATCGACTTGCACGCCCGCAAGCTGATAGACATGTGGCCGCAGGTGAAGGAAAGCTACAGCGGCGACGAGTACGTGGTCAAAATCCGCGACAAGGAAATCCGCACNNTTCGCCTTCAAGCGCGAGAACGAAGACCCGACCCGGATGTTCGCCGGCGAGGGCGACCCGTTCCGCACCAACCGCCGCTTCAAGAAGCTGTCCGAACACGCCGAAGCCACTCGCCTGTCCACCGCCTTCGACTCGGTGACGCTGTACGGCTGCGATCCCGACGAGCGGCCGGACATTTACGGCAAGGTCGGCAATTCCGGCGTGTCCATCGCCACGCTGGACGATTTGNNCTGGCGATGTTTTTCAACACCGCCTTCGATCAGCAGATCGAGAAGTTCGAGCGAGACAACCATCGGCCGCCGACCGACGACGAGATCGAAAAGATTAGGGCCTGGGTGCTGCAAAACGTGCGCGGCACGGTGCAAGCGGACATCCTCAAGGAAGACCAAGGACAAAATACCTGCATCTTTTCCACCGAATTTGCGCTGAAGATGATGGGCGACATTCAGGAGTATTTCGTCCACCACGGCGTCAAGAATTTTTATTCGGTGTCGATCTCTGGCTATCACATCGCCGAAGCGGGCGCCAATCCGATTTCGCAACTCGCCTTCACGCTGGCGAACGGCTTTACTTACGTCGAAGCGTATTTAGCGCGGGGAATGCACATCGACGACTTCGCGCCGAAC
>DEHU01000270.1 GCA_002352125.1 Competibacteraceae bacterium UBA2792
TCCGCATCGAGGATGATGTGCTGGTCACCCAGGATGGTCACGAAATTCTTACTCATGCCGCACCCAAGGAAATCGACGACATCGAGGCGCTGATGCGGGAGGGCCGATGACTCGACCGGATTACGACCTGCTCATCATCGGCGGCGGTATGGTCGGTGCCAGCTTGGCTTGCGCGCTGGCTGGCCAAGATTTGCGCATCGGTTTGGTCGAAGCGGCACCGTTCGCCGTCAGCGCCCATCCCAGTTACGACGACCGCACTATCGCCTTGGCGCAAGGGACCAAACGGATTTTTCAGACCCTCGGTTTGTGGGAAACGCTGGGGCCGACCGCCACCCCGATCCAGCAAATCCACATTTCCGAACGTGGCGGTTTCGGTTTCGCCCATCTCGACAGCCGCGACGAGGGCGTGGACGCGCTCGGTTACGTCGCCGAAGCGCGCCTGATCGGCGCGGCGCTGCTGGCTAAATTGCCAACTTTGAGCGAAGTCGAACTGCTGTGTCCCGCCCGGTTGGAGCGAATCGCCATCGAACCGGAAGCGGCTTGCGCCACCATTCGTTTTGGCGACGAGCGAACGGTTGAGCTGCGTGCCAGGCTGCTGGTGGCCGCCGACGGCGCCAACTCGCCAGTGCGCGAGCAGCTCGGTATCGCCGCCCTGCGCTGGGAATACGGCCAACAGGCGGTCATCGCCAACGTCACCCCCGCTTTACCTCACAATCGCGTCGCTTACGAACGGTTTACCAAAGAGGGGCCGGTCGCGCTGTTGCCGATGAGCGATAACCGCTGTGCGGTGGTGTGCACGGTAAACGAGTCCGATATGCCGGCGGTGACGAGTCTCGACGATGCAGGTTTTCTCGCTCTGCTACACGAGCGCTTCGGAGACCGGCTGGGGCCGTTCCTGCGGGTTGGCCGCCGGCAAGCCTATCCGCTGTTTTTGCTGAAATCCCGCGAACACGCTCGCCAGCGCGTCGCCATCATCGGCAATGCCGCCCATACCTTGCACCCTATCGCCGGGCAGGGTTTCAATCTCGGTATCCGCGACGTGGCGGCGCTGGCGGAAGTGCTCGCCGATGCTCGGCGCAACGGCCAGGATATCGGCGATCTGGCGGTGCTGAGTCGTTACGCCGACTGGCGGCGCTGGGATCAACGGCGAACCGCTGCTTTCACCGACATCCTGACCCGGTCGTTCGTCAATCCGCTGCTGCCGGTTCGCGCCGCGCGCAATTTAGGATTGCTGGCCTTCGATCTTTGTCCGCCGGTCAAGCGCGCTTTGGCCCGACAAACGATGGGATTGGACGGGCGCCTGCCAAAACTGGCGAGGGGCCTGCCCTTGACGGCGTGAACCAGAACTTCCCTTCGCCCTTTTTGGAGAAAGATCGGGGGTGAGAGAGAAAACATGACGGACACCAACACCGATTACGACCTCATTATCGCCGGCGGCGGCATGGTCGGTTCCGCGCTGGCTTGCGCGCTGGGCCAGAGCGATTTGCGAATCGCCCTCCTGGAAGGCGCGCTGCTGGAACGCATCCGGCCAACCGAAGACCTCGATATCCGGGTCTCCGCCATCGGCCGCGCTTCGCAACGCATTTTCGCGGCGGTAGGGGCCTGGGACGGCATGACCGATTGGCGAGTGAGTCCGTTCCGGGACATGCGGGTATGGGACGCCGGCGGTTTTGGCCAAATCCATTTCGACAGTGCCAGCATCGGCGAGCCATCGTTGGGCTGGATCGTCGAGAATCGGGTGATTCAGTTCGCCCTGCTGGAGCGAGCGCGACAATTGCCGGCGGTGGAACTGCTGTGTCCGGCGACGCTGGAAGCCGCGCACCCGCTGGATGGCCCCATCTGGCGGGTGCGGCTGAGCGATGGGCGCGAATTCACCACTCGGCTCCTGGTCGGCGCGGACGGCGCGCAGTCTAAAGTGCGGCAACTGGCCGGCATCGACACCAACGGCTGGCAATATGACCAAAAAGCGGTGGTCGCCAACGTGCGCACCGCCGAACCGCATCAAGAAACAGCTTGGCAACGGTTCCTGCCGACTGGGCCGCTGGCATTTTTGCCCCTGCACGACGGACGTTGTTCCATCGTCTGGTCCACCACGCCCGACCGGGCCGATTCGCTGCTGACCTTGGACGAATACGACTTTGGCCGTGCCTTGGGGGAAGCGTTTGAATGGCGGCTGGGTTCGATCGTCCAAGTCGGAGCGCGAAGCGCTTTCCCGTTGCGCTTGCAACACGCTCGCAGCTACATCAACCCCGGCCTTGCCTTGATCGGCGATGCCGCTCATGTGGTCCATCCGCTGGCCGGTCAAGGGGTCAATCTGGGACTGTTGGACGCGGCAACCCTGGCCGAAGTGATTGCCGATGCGGTCGCCGAACATCGAGAGATTGGATCGCTCAAGGTCCTGCGCCGCTACGAGCGCTGGCGCAAGGGCGACAATTTGCTGATGCTGAGCGCGATGGACGGTTTCAAGCGGTTGTTCGGCTCCTCCCTGCCGCCGGTGCGATTATTGCGAAATATCGGACTCAACCTGACCGATGCGATGGATCCCATCAAAAACATGATTGCCCGCCGAGCGATGGGGCTGGCAGGCGACTTGCCGCGGCTGGCGCGGACCGTTTGATAAACTTGTTTATGTCCGAGCATCCTCTCTGTCGCCTGGACGACCTAGCCGAAGGCCAAAGCAAGGGTTTCGCTATCGGCCACGATGCCCGTTACGCCGACATCGTGGTAGTGCGCACCCGCACAGGGATTTACGCCTATCGCAATCGTTGCCCGCACACCGGTGCATCGATGGAATGGGAACCCGACCAGTTTCTCGACTACAGCGGTACGGCGATTCAATGCGGCATTCACGGTGCGTTGTTCCGCATCGAGGATGGCTATTGCGTTTCTGGCCCTTGTACCCGGAAATCCTTGCAACGCGTCGCCGTGATCGAGCGGGACGGCTGGTTGATCGCGCTCGAACCGCTGGAACAGAAAGCGTGATCGCAGAGCCGGTCATTCAGGTCGAGGATCTTCGCAAGCATTACGGTCCGGTCCGGGCCGTCGATGGCATCAGCTTCGAAGTGGCGCGCGGCGCGACGTGCGCCTTGCTGGGCGGCAACGGTGCCGGCAAGACCACGACCATCGCTATGCTGCTGGGTCTGTTGCTACCGACCAGCGGCCAGATTCGAATTCTGGGGGAGGATGTGCCGCGCCATCGCTACCGGGTGTTGCCGCGCATCAACTTTTCCTCTCCTTACCTGGACTTGCCCCAACGGCTAACGGTAGCGGAAAACCTGACCGTCTATGCCCGCTTGTACGGGGTGCGCCGCATCCGCGAGCGCCTGGCGACGCTGGGCCGCGATTTGGATATCGCCGCTTTTTTCAAACGCCCTTACGGCAGCTTGTCCGCCGGCCAAAAAACCCGCGTGGCCTTGGCCAAGGCATTGTTGAACGAGCCGGAAATCTTGCTGCTCGACGAACCAACTGCCTCGCTCGACCCCGATACCGCCGACCGGATGCGTTCCATTCTGACCGACTATCGGGATCGGAGTGGCGCGACGCTGCTGCTGGCTTCCCACAACATGAGCGAAGTAGAACGGCTTTGCGACCAAGTCATCATGTTGCGAACGGGCCACGTCGTCGCCACCGGCACCCCTCGCGAGCTGATCCACCGCTATGGCCGCAAGGACATGGAAGAGGTCTTCCTCGATATTGCGCGTGGCATCCAAAGCGGTGAGGTGGTGGAATGAACGCCATTTCTCCCCAGCGCATCGGCGCACTAGCCTTGCGTTATCTCTATCTGCTGCGCAGTTCTTGGATTCGCATCGTCGAACTGGCCTACTGGCCGACCGTGCAAATGATCCTGTGGGGTTTCATCACCCGGTATCTGGCCGGCCATAGCGACGTGCTGAACCAAGCGACCGGTTTGCTGCTCTCTGGCGTGTTGCTGTGGGACATTCTGTTTCGCAGCCAGTTGGGTCTGTCGGTCGTATTCTTCGAGGAGCTGCATTCCCGCAATCTGGGGCAACTGTTCATCAGCCCGTTACAGCCGATTGAGTTGATCCTGTCTCTAATGCTAGTCAGTCTGGCCCGTACCCTGATCGGCGTCGGTATCGCGGTGCTGCTGGCGATACCGTTTTACGGCTTCAACCTGTTTCAGCTCGGGCCGCCGCTGGCCGGTTTTTTCATCAACCTGTTGCTGATGGGTTGGGCCATCGGCCTGTTGGTGTCGGCGCTGGTGCTGCGCTACGGCATGGGCGCGGAAAGCATCGCGTGGGCGGCGATTTTCGCCTTGGCCCCGCTCTGCGGCATCTACTATCCCATCGCCACGCTCCCCGGCTGGCTGCAACCGCTGTCTTGGGCGCTACCGGCCAGCCATGTGTTCGAGGGAATGCGGGCGGTGTTGCTGCAACACGCGTTTCGGCTGGATTATTTGTTGTATGCCCTGCTGCTGAACGTCGCTTATCTCGGTCTTGGTATCGGCGTGTTTCTGGCCGCCGTCCACAAGGCGCGGGAGCGCGGTTCGCTGTTGCAGTCGGGAGAATGAAGAAAATTTCGTTGCCTTGCACTATGAACGGAGTTGGACAATGCGATTGATCGAGCGAATCATCGAGCAACTGATTCTGGCCAGCCGCTGGCTGCTGGTTCCGGTCTATCTGGCACTGGCCGCAACGCTGGCCGTGTTTGGAATCAAGGCAGTCCAGGAAACTATCCATTTGTTCGAGAAAGTGTTGATCATGAGCGAGGTGGAAATCACGCTGGCCGTGCTGGCGCTGATCGACCTAGCACTGATCGCCAACCTACTGGTGATGGTGATTTTGAGCGGCTACGAAACCTTCGTGTCCACTCTCGATGTGGAGGAAGGACAGGAGAAGCCGTCCTGGCTAGGCAAGGTGGACGCCGCTACCCTCAAAATCAAATTGGCGGTATCGATCGTGGCCATTTCCTCCATTCACCTGCTCAGGGCGTTCATGAACTCCGGCGGCATCGATGAAAAGGAGATTCTCTGGCTGGTGATCGTGCACCTGACTTTCGTGGTTTCGGCCTTGTTGATGGCGGTGATCGACAAGATCGCTTTCGCCCAGCACCGGCATTAGGTGCCATCCGGTTTGTCGAGTTTGATCCGCGAACCCGTTTGGGCGTCGTGCGGCGGGGTTGGGGGTGCGAGTGGCTGGGTTGGCATCTCGTCCGGCAAACCGCGCCAATGCACATCCCGTTGCGGGAAGGGAATCTCGATCTGGTTTGCGCGCAACGCCTGCAAGATGAGAGTGTGCAGCTCGTGGATTACCAGCAGGCGATTGGCTAGCTCCCGCACGAACACCCGCACCTCGAACTCCAACGCGCTGTCGCCGAACTTCAGGAACAGCACCGCCGGTGCCGGCTCTTTCACGACCAACGGGTGCGCGCTCGCCACCGCCAACAATACCTCGTGGACCTGTGCAGGATCGCTGTCGTAACCGACCCCTACCGGAATCACTATGCGAGTGATGGGATCGCTTCTGGCCCAGTTGATCAACGAATTGGTGATGAAGGTATTGTTGGGGACGATGATTTCCTTGCGATCCCAGTCGGTGATCGTGGTGGCGCGGATGTTGATGCGCGATACCGTACCGCTCAAGTTATCGAGCGTTACGGTATCGCCCACCCGGATCGGCCGCTCCAGCAGCAGAATCAAACCGGAAAAGAAGTTGCTGAAAATTTCCTTCATGCCAAATCCCAGACCCAAGCCGAGGGCAGCGACTAACCACTGCACCTGATCCCAGCCGATCCCGATGATGTCCAATGCCGCCACCAGCCCGATGGCGGTGATCAGATAGCGACTGATCGTGATGATGGCGTTGCGGTTGCCGGGATCGACTGCCAACCGTTGCAACACCACCAACTCCAACACGCCGGGCAGATTGCGGGCCAAGAAGCCGATTAACACCAGCAATGCCCCAGCGACCACGATACTTCCCAAGGTGATATCCGCGACTTGGGTGCCAGCGGTGGTTTGTACCGTTTGGTGCCAAAGGGTGATCTCGTTGAGAACGGAAAAGGCTGGAATCAGACTGCTCCAGATTTCCCACAGCCCAAAGCCCAGCCCCAGCAGCACCGTCAAGCTCATCAGGCTGCGGGTTTGCTCGTTGATGGTGTTCAGATCCAGGTCCGGTATGCTGAGGATTTCCGGCATACCCTCGCCGGATGCCGGCGCGGCGTCTTTGCTGGCGCGTGCGGCCAACTGCGCTTCGCGCTTGGCGAGGGCGCGTTGCAGGGCCAAGCGGCGCTGACTGATGTTGAGCCAGCGCAAGAACAGGTTGATCAATATGACCGCACCCAGCAACAACCAGCCCGTCAGCACCATGCGGCCGCGCAGTTGGAGTGCCGTGTAGTAGTAGCCCGACAAAGCCAGCAGAATGATCAGGACGTAGATTCCTACAATCAGGGGATACCACAGGTAATGCAAACGCCAAGTCGCGCCAGCGCGGCCCGCCGCCAGACCGGCGAGCAACGCCCGACGGGGATCGAATACCCGCCAGAGCACGACGGTTACCGCCAGCAAGCTGATGCAAAACGTTGCCCATCCCAAGGTGTCGCCGTACAGCGTATCGGGTTGCGTCTCGCACAATCCGACGATGATGGCGCCCGGTGGTCCGATCCACTGAAACCAGTTCAGATGGCGACGCAGCAAACGGCAGCCGGCCTCGCTCCAGCCAAAATGCGCCATTGCCAATCCGCGCGGACGGCAAAGTTGGCGCAGGAAGGTGATGTTCACCGCCAAGAATCCGCCGGTGACCAGGCCGAGACTCAGCCCCCGCGAGAAGTCGGCGGCGTTGCCGGAAAAATACAATAAGCCAGCCAGCCAGCCCAGCAGCCAGGGCCAGGGGAACGCCAGCAGCGCGGTAATCGCCAGGGCGTGGCCGGTCAATCCAAAGCGATCGCGGCGAACGTCGCCGATGGCATCCACGCCTTCGCCCAAACGTCTGATCAGCGAACGGCGGTAGTACAGCAGGCCCAAGAAGATCAGCGCGCCGAGAATCGCCAATTCCGGTTGATTGCTCACCCCGCGCCCCAGGTTTTGCCATGCCTCCCACCAATTGGCTGGTTCCACCAGCCAGTCCAGCGCCTCTCCCAACGCTTTCAGCCACGCGGAACCGAGTTGTGGGCTACTGCGAATCCATAGCAGGTGGCGGTCGAGCAAAGCGCCGTACAGCTCGGCCTGCTCGATCAATTTGCGTTGGGCTTCGTCCAGTGCAACCAATCCGGTGATGAGATTCGAGTAACCCCCGCTCAACTTCTCCAGCAGTTGTTGGCGTTCGACCAACAACTGCCGCAACTCCTCGATGACCGCTTGCCGTTGTGCGGCCGACCAATCCAGATCGAATTTGGTGGTCAGCTCCTTGAGGGTTTCCTCGACCGCGCGGGCGCGACGTAACAGTTCTTCGGTTTTAAATTGTTCCAAGCGGGCCTGGACAATATTTTGTTGGCGCTCCTTAGCGTTGCGCCGATACTGGCGAACATCTGGCAGGTTACGCCGCTCTTCCAACAGGATTGGCCCGAGGGCATCGCTGAAACCGGCGATGCCGAGCTGTTGCCGAATGCCCCGCATCCGCTCCGTCAACTGGGCCAGATACTCGTTGACTCGTGCCTGGCGGTCACCGATGTTGTCGCTGTTCTGAATTAGTTCCACCAACTGGCGGCTGATGGCGGCGTTTTCGGCGGCGGCGGCTTGAATCACGGCCGGTTTAGCGACGGCCTCTTGCGTGGCTTCGGTGGTCTGTCGCACGACCACGGCCGCTTCGTCGCGGCGGCGGGCATTCAACAAGTTTTGCAATTGCTGAATGTAGGTTTGAAGGTGCGCGACCTCCTGCGCCGCCACGGCCCGCTGCGCGTTCAACAGGGTATAACGAACATCGTAACTCAGCCGTTCCTGCTCCAACATGGCGATCTGCTGGCTTAGCGCCTGCCTCTGGGTGGTTAACGCCAGCAATCGCGCCTGGACCAGCAACAGCGGTGCGGCGGTCGGCATGGCCGCTTGCAGCTTGCTTTCCAGCTCGGTGGCTTGGTGTTTGAGACCGTCTAGTTCATTCGGAATATTTTTGGAACGTGCTTGTTGCACCGTCAATTGCTGGTCCAGATCGGCCAATCGCTTCTGGGCATCGCTCAGGTTGGCTTGGGCTTGAGCCAGTTGCTGAGACAGTTGATCGGTGGGTAGCTTTAGCGACGGTTCGGGGGGGGGCTCGCTGGTCAGCGATTGTTGCAGGCGGGCGGTTTCTGACGGGGCCGACTGCTGGAGTTGCTGGTAGTAGGCTAGGGTGTCGGCGTAGTTTTTTACCGCTTGCAAGTGGCTGATCGCCTGTTGATAAAACTCTTGTGCCTGAGTGCGTTCGTTTTCTGGCAGATCGCGGAGCGTGGCGAGAGCCGCCAGTTTGGCCTGAATCTGTTCGACCGTTGGCCCGGTCGCTGCCGAGATGGGATCGGGCGGAGATGTCGGCGGCGAAGTGGGAGGAGAAGCGGCAATGCTAGCCTGGAGAACGAACAGCAACAGCATCGGCGGTACGATACGGCGTAACCAGGCGATTTTCATGCGAGAAATCCGGAGGCGATTAGCGGGTAGCGATTCGAAGCGATCGAATCACGCTACCGTACCGCCGCCATCGATGGCAATCCCCCCGAAGAAGCCGGGATCTGCCCGGAACGGATATCGGCTCGTCAAACTCGCATCAACCCCTCGAACGCAATATCAAACTCCGCCGTTTTCCGGCAAATAGCGAACGCGTACTTTCCAAACGCCGTCGGTGCGGCGGCAGGCGATTCCTCCTTGGTCGTAGGTGCTTCCGGCGACGTTACGAACATCCACGAACTCCCGGCAGTATTGCCCGTCTTCCAACCGAAAGGTGCGGATCGGCACGATCTCGCCTCCGTGGCCGGTATCCGGGTTAGTCCAAGCGACGCGGGTTCCGCTCAATTCTTTCTCCAAGCCCTGTATCAGCGCGTTCTGGATGGCCGATTCATCCTTCGAGGACAGAGAAAATCCTGCGTTTCGCAGTTCGCGGTCGAAACCGCGTTCCGTGAAGTGATGCCCCAGCGATGCGCCGACAACCAAAGCCGCCAGCGACGCTGCCAAGGGCAAAGCGCGCGGCCACCAGTTCCGAACGCGTTGGCGATGCTTTCCGGCAGAACCGCTCGCGATCAAGGGAACCACAACGCCTTCTCGACCGGTGTCGAAATCGGGCATGGGGCTGTAGAGAACATGATTGAAAGCGGAGCGGACTAGGGCGGTGCTTTCGCGCAAGCTGCGGACCTTGCCTCGCAAGTCTTGGTTTTTGGCGAGCAGTGCCTCGATTTCCGCGCAGGTGGCCGGGTCCAACTCGCCATCGACGTAAGCCACAAGCGTAATGTCATCGATACTATTCATAAAACCACCTTCACGACGGAACCATTTCGACGAAATCTTTGATCGCGAGTCGGGCGCGGGCTAACCGGCTGGTTACCGTACCTATCGGAATGCATAGCATGTCCGAAACGTCCTTGTAGGAAACCCCTTCGACGACGACCAGCAGTAATATCGTGCGTTGTTCTTCGGGTAGTTTCCAAATGAACTGGCGCACCGCTTCCAGCGTCAGCTTGGCTTCCATTTCCCGTGCGTTATCGCCGCCGATCTGCTCGTCCGGGTCGCTGTCATCCAGCTTCTTGGTTCGCAAATTATCCGCATGCAACCTGTTGATCCTGATCGAATGCAGGATGCGATACATCCAACTGTCCAGCCGGGTTCCCGCCTGCCATTGGTCGATATGCGACAAGGCCCTTTCGAACGTAGATTGAACCAAGTCGTCCGCTTCGTCCAGAGAACCGCTCAAACCGTAGGCAAATCGCCGCAACCTCGGCAGCAACCCGATCATTTCTCTATGCATTTCATGGATAGCCGCGTTCACGATACCCCGTTACCCCTTCGTTCGACAGCGAAGAATGCGTATTGGGTAACAGTGCAGGAAGCGATTTATTCCAGTATGGCGAAAATAAAAACCTAGTCTGACAGTACGAAAATAGTCATCTAGTTGTGGAAGAAAGTACGCGATGAACTGTTAGCTAAGATGAGCCGGCCCTGTAAATAGCCAGGGCGCGACTTTACGATCATCTGCGTTCGAGGAGAGCACCATGTCTGTTAAGTCGTTATTGAAAGTATATTTTCCTGTGCGTCCAGCGCATTTGGCCTCCTGTAGCGCCATCGCGTTGATGTTGGCTACTTCTTCCGTGTCCTTCAACTTTGATAAATGGGAAGTCGGCTATCAAGCCGTGCATGCCGATTCGGGCAGTGGCGGTGGTGGAAAAGGCGGCAGCGGCGGCGGTAGTGGAGGAGGGAGTGGAAGCGGCGGCAGTGGAAAGGGCGGCGGAAGCGGAAGCGGCAGCGG
>DEHU01000011.1 GCA_002352125.1 Competibacteraceae bacterium UBA2792
TCACCATCGAACCGATGATCAACGCCGGCAAACGGCACGTCAAATTGCTGGCCGATGGCTGGACTGTGGTTACCAAAGATCACTCGGTTTCCGCTCAATGGGAACACACCGTATTGGTCACGGACACCGGCCACGAAGTCCTCACGCTTCGTCCGGGCGACACACTCTAAGCCTCCCTAATTCCGGAACATCGCATGGATACTTCCGATATCGCGTCTCCGCCCCTCTTCTCGTTCTCGACACTCTCTCCCGCCAGTTCGTCGCGGGATGGTTTGCGGCAGAGCGAGATTGATGCATTCGACGCGGCCACGTTCGAAAGCGATCTGGCGGCGACTACCAATCCGCTCGCTTCGTTCCGGACGCTGCTCAAGCAGAGCAATGGCCGGTTTAAGGAGCTTTTCGAGGGTGGAATTCCCGCACACGAGCTGGTGCCGGCTGGCGCCCGGTTGATGGATGCGCTACTGCAACGCGTCTGGTTGCGGTATTTCGAGGCGAATGCGTCGGATCTGGCTTTGGTTGCGGTGGGCGGCTACGGCCGCGGCGAACTGCATCCCGGTTCGGACGTGGACATCATGATCTTGTTGGGCGATGAGGCGTTGGATGACCGTCGCTCCGGTTTGGAGAGCTTTCTAACCTTTCTGTGGGATATCGGCTTGGAAGTCGGGCACAGCGTGCGCACGGTCGAGGATTGCGCCCGCGAGGGTGCCGCCGATATCACGGTGGCCACGAGCCTGATGGAAGCCCGGTTACTGATCGGCTCGCCGGAGTTGTTCGAGCGGATGCGTGCGGTGACCGGTCCCGATCGCATCTGGCCGGACGGTGCTTTTTTCGAAACCAAGCGACGGGAACGTTGCGAGCGTTGCCATAAGTACAACGAAACCGCCTTCAATCTGGAACCCAATATCAAAGATAGTCCCGGCGGCCTGCGCGATCTGCAGATGATCGGTTGGGTGGCCAAACGGCATTTTGGCGCCAGCACCTTGCAGGAATTGGTCAGCCACGGTTTCCTGAGCCCGAGCGAATACGACGAGCTGATCGAATGCCGCAATTTTCTCTGGCAGGTGCGATTTGCTCTGCACGTTCTGACCGGGCGCCGCGAAGATACTCTGTTGTTCGAGCACCAGCGGCGGATCGCCCAGCAGTTCGGCTACCAGGACCGAGACCAAAACCTGGGGGTCGAGCAGTTCATGCAGCGTTATTACCGTACGGTCAACGCGCTGAGCCGATTGAACGAGATGCTGTTGCAACTGTTCGAGGAGGCGATTCTGCTGGCCGACGATTCGGACGAACCGCAACCCATCAACCGTCGTTTCCAGGTACGACACGGCTATCTGGAGGTGGTTCGACCCAACGTATTTCTGCGCTATCCGTTTGCGTTGCTGGAAATTTTTCTGGTTTTGCAACAGCACCCGGAGATCAAGGGCATCCGTGCCGCCACCATCCGCCTGATCCGCGAACACCGGCCGCTAATCGACGACAAGTTTCGCAACGATGTCCGGCCGCGCAGTTTGTTTATGGAGATCCTGCGCCAGCCTCGCGGGGTAACCCAACAGTTGCGGCTGATGAACGCCTTTGGCGTGCTGCCGGCTTATCTGCCGGAATTCGGCCACATCATTGGCCGAATGCAGTATGACTTGTTCCACGCTTACACGGTGGATCAGCACATCCTGTTCGTGGTGCGCAACTTGCGGCGCTTTTTCCTGCCTCAGTTCGTCCCGGAAATGCCGCATTGCAGCGCCATCATGGAGCGGTTGCCCAAGCCGGAACTGCTGTACATCGCCGGTTTGTATCACGATATCGCCAAAGGCCGTGGCGGCGATCACTCCGAGCTGGGGGCGCAAGACGTCGAGCGGTTTTGCCGTCAGCACGGCTTGAGTTCTTTCGACACCCGGCTGGTGGCTTGGCTGGTGCGCCATCACCTGACTCTGTCGATGACGGCGCAGAAAAAGGATATTCACGACCCGGACGTCATCAACGAGTTCGCTCGGCGCATGGGCGATCAGATGCATCTGGATTATCTGTATTTGTTGACGGTTGCCGACATTCGCGCCACCAATCCCAAGCTGTGGAACACTTGGCGGGCATCGCTGTTGTGGCAGTTGTACGAGGCCACTCGGCGGGCGCTACGGCGCGGTCTGGACAACCCCATCGACAAGGAGGAGCGCATCCGCGAAGTCCAGGCGCAAACCCGCCAGCGCTTGCACGCCGCCAAAATCGATGCGAAACGGATCGACCGAGTGTGGGAAAGCTTCGGCGACGATTATTTTCTGCGTCACTCGGTCGACGAGATCGCCTGGCATACCCGGGCAATTCTCAAGAAAGGACACGACCCGAGGCCGCTGGTCATGGCCCGGGACGATCCGGGTCGGGGTGGTACCGAGGTTTTCATCTACACCCGCGATCAAGATAATTTGTTCGCCCTGATCACGTCTATTCTCGACCAGTTGAGATTGACGATTCTCGACGCCCGCATCATCACCGGCCATAGCGGTTATACGCTGGATAGTTTTACCGTGCTGGAGGATTCTGGTGCGCTCATTCGGGAGCGAGCGCGAATCAAGGAAATCGTCACCACCCTTTTGCACTATCTCAGCCAGCCCAACGCTGCGCCATTGCTGCCCAGCCGGCACATTTCTCGGATTCAGCGGGCATTCCAGATGCCGACTTGGGTGTCGTTCCGCGAGGATGCCGCCAACGGTCGCACGGTGGTAGAACTGGTGTCCTGGGATCGCCCCGGATTGTTGTGCCGGGTCGGGCAAGCATTCATGGAATGCGGAGTGCAGTTGCACAACGCCAAAATCGCTACCATCGGCGCTAGAGTGGAAGATGTGTTCTTCGTCACCGATCGCGAAAACCGGATTCTGAACGATCCCAAAAAATATGCCGCGCTGCGGACAGCTCTGGTCGAGCAACTGGATTCGGGAGAGGAGTAACCCGCGAACTCGCAGGAAGCGCCCGAGGTTTTAAGCCTATCTGAAATTCCCAAATTGAAGGAATCGATCAAGGCGGTCCATGCCTTGACGATGTTGCGCCAGCCATCGCTGCCGTCGGCGAGGCGACACCTATCGTGCTTGACCTCGCGCTGGTCATCCATTGCACCAGCAGCTCGCGCAGAAGCGGGTTGGGTACGGCGACATCCACGTTGTGGCCGGAGCCATGATCGACGCGATCTCTTGGTTGAAAAGCGCTACTTTTTAGCCTGTTGACGCGATCGCTGTTTTGGGCTGCGCTTAGGGCGTCCGGGTGGAGCGGCACTTTTGGAAGCCGTGGCCGCCGGTCCATTCGAGGTGAGCGAATCTAGAATTTTTGTCTCCGCCGCCAGCCAGAAATCCAACGCCGAACCATATTGGCGTCCTGCGGTCTCCCAAAGCTGATAAGCCGTCTCGCGGATTTGTTCTAAATAGTTTGCCGGCGAAAAGGTCTCGATCATCTTGATCAACGCCTCTTCCTGGCCGAGGCTAGCGCTGGTCACGCGCGTCGCCGACTCCGTGAGCAGACGAAGATGTTTTTCGGCGGCCAGCCAATAATCCATCGAGCGGTCGCGCTGTTCGGTACTGGTTGACCACATGCAATGGGCGAGTTCGCGAATGCGATAAAGATACAAGGCGCGCAGAGCCGAAGGCCAAGCCGCCGCGGTCTCGATGACTGAAGCTGCGGCAGCGCTCGCCCGGCGGGCCGAGTCGGCCGTGATCTCGATGACCATCTGCTCTGCCATTACCCAGAAATCGAGGGCGCGACCGAACTCGTTTCCGGCCGACCGCCACATGTCGTAAGCAAAATTGCGAATCTCGTGTTCCAGATCGTTTTCCATGAGTTTGATTGCCTTGTCGTTCGATACCTTACGCTCAAAACGCCTCGTTGCGCATCGACGAGGCGCCCGATACTCACATTGCTGCATCAACACTAACTTTAGTTGATGGCGACGCCCGTATCTTCGACGCGAATCGATACAAGTCCGTCCTGGCGAATTTTTCCTGTTGCCGGCATAGCCCCCCTCTCGGCGAGCAAAAGATGGGTAGGCATGAGCGCCGGGAGCGGAATCTCGGTGATAAGAATTGGGCGATTTTCTCTCGATGAAGGAGGATTAGGATGATTGCCAGGTTCTGAGTAAACTGGTTGCCGCCCGATACGACCTCTCCGTTGCCCATGGACCCAGCGAAAATTCATCGGCTTTTTGCCCGCCTGCGAGCCGCTCGGCCGAAGCCGACCACCGAGCTGCGCTATTCGAGTCCGTTCGAGTTGCTGGTCGCGGTTATCTTGTCGGCCCAATCGACCGACAAAAAAGTCAACGAAGCTACCGGACGGCTATTTCGGGTAGCCAATACGCCGGGCGCTATCTTGGCGCTGGGCGTAGATGGTTTGAAGGATTACATCCGAACCATCGGCCTTTACAACACCAAGGCTGCCAACATTCTCAAAACTTGCGCGCTGCTGCTGGAACGGCACGATGGTGAGGTGCCGCCTGATCGCACGGCGCTGGAAGCGTTACCGGGCGTTGGTCGCAAAACCGCCAATGTCGTGCTCAACACCGCATTCGGCGAACCGACCATTGCAGTTGACACGCATATCTTCCGGGTTGCCAATCGCACCGGACTAGCGCCGGGTGCTACTACGCTAGAAGTCGAAGCGGGGTTGATGGCCGCAACGCCGGACGAATTCAAGCAGGACGCCCATCATTGGCTGATCCTGCACGGCCGCTACGTTTGCATCGCCCGCAAACCGCGCTGTTCGGATTGCATGATCCGCGATCTTTGCGAATATCCCGATAAGAGCGAGGTGAACTAATGTTCGGTAACGATCGCGACAGCCTGCGCCGCTATTACTGTACGGTTTGGGAAAAAGCCAATACCGGTCAATTGCTGGAACCGCTGGAACACCTCATCGCTGACGTCGTGCGCGAGCACCCCGAGTACCAGCCGGTGTTGGCTGATGTTGACGCCGCAGTAGGTCGTGAGTATGTGTCAGATATGGGACAGACAAACCCATTCTTGCATATGGGTATGCACATCGCCATTCGAGAGCAACTGAGTAGCAACCGTCCGGCGGGCATTCTCGATGCGTATCGACGGCTCTATCAGCAATTGGGGGACAGCCATGTCACCGAGCACGCCATGATGGAATGCCTGGGCGAAACCCTGTGGGAGGCGCAACGCGACGGTACGGAACCGGACGAACGCGCCTATCTGGAACGGTTACGGCGATTGGCGTAGCGAAGCGGAGCGATCCATCGACGAAAAAACGCCGGCGAGTTGCCGGCGTTTTCGATAGTCGGCCGGAAAGTCATCAGAACGGTTGTTGTTCGATGTCGTCGCTCTCAACCAGATCGCGATAGGCATGCCAGGAGGCGTGACCGATCAACGGCAGCGCGATCGCCAAACCCAGATAAAAAGTGATCAGGCCAATTCCGGTGAAGATCACGATCAGCGCGGCCCACAGTACCATCGGTGCCAAGTTGACGCGAACGGCGGTCAAGCTGGTCAACACCGCTGTAATGAAATCGGTTTTGCGGTCCAGCATCATCGGAATGGAAACCACGCTGATCGCGAATACGATCGCAGCGATCACTCCGCCTACCAGCGTGAAAACCACTAGGAACGTTAGGCCGCTGCCGGAGAAAAACAGTTCTGTGACCGAATTGTCGAGGGTTACGCTCCCGCCGGCAACGATGAGGCCGAACAGCAAGGCCGACAGACGTGCCCAGACGATCATGAGCAGGCCGATGAGCAACCCGAACAACAAAATGGGCAAGGTGTTGTGTTGCCAAGACGTCAAGGCGAGACTCAAAGTCGGCACTTTGCCCGCTTCCAGCCGGCGGCTGATATCGTACAAACCCATTGACAGGAATGGGCCCGCCAGCAGAAAACCGGTTGTCAACGCCAAGGTGTACTGGAAACGGGTGATGGCCAAATAGACTAGCGCGTAGCCCATCACCACGAAGAGCAACCCGTACGGGACACTGACCGCCGGTGCCCGCCATAAATCTTTCCAGCCGGCACCGAGCCATTCCCAAGGTTGATCGAACGGTACTTTTCGCACCCTAGGCGTCGTCAAAGAGCTTTCAACGACAGGAATAGAAGTGATCATCTCGTCCCCTCCTCTTAAATGCTGCAGTGCGCAATCATATGCGTGTTATCGAATTTAGTGATTGAATAATCTATCGTGTCGCATGCATGGTTTCAAACCAGAAGACCGTGCGAACGCGAAAGAGTTGCAGTAACAAAAAAGGGGCTCCGTGGAGCCCCGCAGTACGTTTAATGTTTATCGAAATGCGAAGAGGGAATCTGTCAGTTCCTCTGGGGCCGCAACCGGCGATAGAGATCGTAGGTTTGTTGAGCGATGCTGCGCCAACTGTAGTGCCGTTCGACCCGTTCGCGGCCGGCTTG
>DEHU01000044.1 GCA_002352125.1 Competibacteraceae bacterium UBA2792
GCGCTGGCCGAAACCCTGCGCGCGGCGTTGCATCAATCCCTTTTTCCCGACATCGGCCCGATCACGGCCAGTTTCGGCGTGGCCGGATACCGTCTGGACGAAACCGTAGACCAGTGGCTAAAACGGGTGGACGATCTCGTCTATCAAGTCAAACGGGAAGGCCGCGACCAGATCAGCCACCGGCGGTAGGTCGATGTCCGCAACCGGATCGAATCTCGTCAACCAACCGATCGGTCAGTTCGATCATTTTTTCGATGGCGCTNNTCGATCTCGACATCGCCGACTTCCCAATACTCGACGGCTCGTTCGTGCTCTGGAAAGAACGATTCCACCATCGGCCCGTGTTCGCACCGACTGAGGGCAATGGCCCGGTCAGCGCGGGCAAAGTCGATGAGGCGCGCCGGCAGCGGATAGCGAAGATCGCCATCGAGATCGACGCCCAGCGCCCGAAGCCCCTCCAGCGTTTGCGGCGATAGGGGTCCAGGATTGCGAAAAACGGTGACGTCGGGCGCCAGTCCCCGCGAGTCCGCCCGCCACAATAGATCGCGATGCTTTGCCCGATGATTGAAATATTCTTCGCAGAACCGGCTGCGGTAGTAGTTACCAGTACACAAAAAGAGGATTCGTTTCATCGAGTTGCTCTTGTGCGATAAGAAATCGCTAAACCGGCGTCATCAACACGATCCCTTCGTTGCTAGGCCGATTGACCGCCGATCCCACGGGCCAGAGCGTCATGCGTTCGGCCGGATACGGTCGTAGCAGCGGCAACAACCTGGCCGCATCCTGCAAAGCCGGATCCAGCCAAGCGTCGTAATCCGCCGGCTCCAGAATCACCGGCATCCGGTCGTGAATTTGCGCGATGCATTGGTTGGCTTGGGTCACCAGAACCGTGCAAGATTCGACGATCTGCTCTTCCCGTTCCCAGCGTTCCCACAAGCCCGCGAAGGCAAACGGTGCGCCATCGGTTAAACCGATGCAGTACGGTTGTTTTCGACCATCCATCTTGCGCCATTCGTAGAACCCGTCGGCGGGAATCAGGCAACGCCGGCGGCGGAACGCTTGGCGATAGGTGGGCTTTTCCGCCACCGTCTCGGCGCGGGCGTTGATGGTGCTGTACTTGGAGCGCGGTTCCGGCGACCAACCCGGAACCAAACCCCAGCGCAGCCACGCTAGTTCCCGGCCGCCATCGACGGCCCGAATGCCCAATACCGGCTGGCTCGGCGCTACGTTGTAGCGCGCTGCACGATCCGCCGGCAGTCTTAGCCCGAACTGCCCGGCCAGGACTTCTCCCGACCTGGCTTGGATGAAACGACCGCACATGACAGGCTCCTCGCCGTGGTTGATTTGTTGACGCCCATCCGCCGGCTGGCGTAGCGTGCAGCTCCTCGTCTTGTTCCAAATCACCGCCCCGGATACGACCTCGATGAACCCGAAACGCTGTGCTTGGTGTGGTACCGATGCGTTGTACCAGCAATACCACGACGAAGAATGGGGCGTTCCGGTCTACGACGATCATCGATTGTTCGAGATGTTGGTCTTAGACGGTGCTCAAGCCGGCCTCAGTTGGCTCACTATCCTGCGCAAACGGGAAAACTACCGGCAAGCGTTCGACAATTTCGATCCCGAAGCGATCGCTCGCTACGACGAGCAGCGCATCGCGCAATTGCTCGCCAACCCAGGCATCGTGCGCAATCGCCTCAAAATCGAAGCGGCGGTCAAAAACGCCAGGGCCTATCTGGCGGTGCGAGCGCAGCACGGCGCTTTTGGACCTTTTCTCTGGCGCTACATCGATGGCGAACCGAAGCAAAACGCTTGGCGCTCGCTGGCGGAAGTCCCCGCGCGCACGGCGGAGGCGGAAGCGATGAGCCGGGATTTGAAGCGACTCGGCTTTGCGTTCGTGGGACCGACCATTTGCTATGCTTTCATGCAAGCGGCTGGCATGGTCAACGATCACACGACCGACTGCTTTCGCCATCGGGAACTGCGGCAGTTGGCAGTATCGACTTCGGCCAGCTAAACGAATCGAGCGATCCGGCCAGGATTTTCGCCCGCATCGCGGCTAGCGTTGGAGCAGAAAATCCCGGATCGCCTGCCAATACTCGCGGTGCTGCTGGAGATCGTTGTGACCGGCCCCGGCGATGGTCACTATCTCCTTCGGGCCGCCCCAAACGTCGAACAGGCGCTGCGAATTCCGGGCGGGAATGATTTCGTCGCGGGAAGCGACGATCATCCGCAATGGCGCGGTGATCGACGGAGCCAACGCGGCGGAATCGTAAAGCTTGCCCAGCATCAACCGGACGGGTAGGAAGGGATAAAAATTCTGCGCGACTTCGGTGATGCTGTCGAACGGCGCGATCAGCAGCACGCCTCGCACCGGGCGTTGGCTGGCGAGATAGGTGGCGACACCGCTGCCCAAACTGCGCCCGACGACGACCACACGGGTCGAATCGATACCGGATCGACGAACGAAATGATCGTAAATCGCCAGCGCATCCCGCAACAGCGCCTTTTCGCTGGGTTTGCCGGCGCTTGAGCCGTAACCCCGATAGTTGATCAGCGCTAAATCCCAGCCGGCGAAGATCTGGGCGAATTCCAGCATCCAGGAAACTTCCTCGGCGTTGCCGCCGAAGTAGATCACCAGCGGTCGCGCCGAACCCGCCGCGCCAGCGGGCAGATGCCAGCCGTGCAACCGAACGCCGTCCGCCGCCGCAAGCGAAACCTCGATAGCCCGCGGATGCCGGGCCAGAATACCTTGCCGGCCAAGCGAGTCGAGCGGCTGAGGAAAATAGATCAGATTCTCGCCAACCCCCGACAAAACCATTAGAACGCCTCCAACGATCGTTGCAACCGCCAGCCATCCCCCGAGAACGCGACGCACCATGGCAGGCTCGGCAATGAGTGCGACGCTCGAAGTGATCTAACCATACTTGGATGGATTACCCTCGCCCACTGGCCTTTTCGGCCACCTTGGCGTTGAATTTGGCGGCGTCGATCACGAATCGTTCGTGGGTTCCCTGGCAGATGAGATCGACGCCGTCGTGCGCCTCGACGGAAAATTTGAGTTTTCTGCCCTCTTTTTCTTCCAGCCGCACGCGCACCTTCACCGTAAAACCGGGCGGTGTGGCGGCTGTGTGGCTCAAATCGACATGAGTCCCCACCGACTGTTCGCGCGGCCAATCCAGATGGGGCATGAGCGCCCGAATACAGGTCCACTCGATCAGTCCGACCATGAAGCCGGTCGCGAACACCTCCGGCATTGCCTGGAACTCCGGCGCTTCCGGATACAACTGGGGAACGGTCTTAGCGGCCGGTACCACGAACTCGAATTCGCCGGTCAAGCCAGGTTGCAACGTTTCTCGCATGGGGGATGTTCCTCGAATGGTTCGACGAATCCCGGGACGGTCGCGGAACCGGCCGGCAAGCCGAAGCGCTCCGGATAACGTACCGCCAGCAGGTATAAGCCGTCGGCCGGCGCCGTCGCGCCACCCTGAGTCCGGTCGCGGCGCTCCAGCACTTCCCGTGCCCACTCGACCGGCCGGTCGCCGGTGCCGATGGCCATCAATACGCCGGCGATATTCCGCACCATATGGTGCAAAAAAGCGTTGGCTTCCACTTCCAAGATTACGCCATCGCCCCGGCGAGACACCGTCAGTTCGCGGATTTCTCGCATCGGGTGCCGGGCTTGGCATTCGGCGGCGCGGAAGGAACTGTAATCGTGCTCGCCGACCAGCGCTTGGCCGGCGACGTGCATCGATGTGGCGTCGAGCGGCCGGCGGCACCAGCTTGCCCGGCGATGCCACAGCGCCGAACGGTGCGGCTGGTCGAGAATCAGGTAACGATAGCGACGGGATAGCGCCGAAAAACGGGCATGGAAATCTTCCGTCACCTCGCAAGCCCAAATCAGACCGAGATCGGAGGGCAGGTTGGCGTTACCACCCAACACCCAAGACCGATTGGAACGCGCCGCCGTCGTATCGAAATGCACCACTTGACCGATCCCGTGAACCCCGGCGTCGGTTCGGCCGGCGCAGACTAGATTGACCGGATGATCGGCGACCTTGCTCAACGCCCGTTCCAGGCAGGACTGCACGGTTCTCGTCTCCGGCCGTTGCGCCTGCCAACCTTTAAAGTTGGCTCCATCGTATTGGACGCCCAACGCTATGCGCATCCGCTCCATCGATCCGCTATGACCTATCGAAACGAAAACCCCCCGGCCACCAGCGCCGGGGGATCGCAGGCATCCGATCAGCGGAATTACGCACCCTTGCTGCTTGGACTACCGGTTTCTTGATACAGTACCCGAGCCATCGACTTGTCGCGGCTGTAGATGTCGCTTCGGAAGTGAGCCAAACCCTCTTCGTCCACCCAAGCCGTCCAGTACAGCAAAAACACCGGTACTTGCTGCGGCAAATTGACCACCCGTTGCTTACCGCTGGCAGCGGCATTTTTGATCGCGTCCCGGCTCCATTTTGGATCGTGCTTCAGCAGATACTCGGCCAGTTCCACCGGATTGGAGATGCGAATGCAACCGGAGCTGAAAGTGCGCTGGTCTTGGCTGAACAGGCCGCGCGATGGCGTGTCGTGCAGGTAGACGTTGTAGGGATTCGGGAACATGAACTTGATCCCGCCCAGCGCGTTGCGGGGACCGGCGTCCTGGCGCAGCTGATAGTTGAAGTTGCCCGCGCCGACCGCGCTCCAGTTGACCGCGCCCGGATTGATCTGCTGGCCAGCGTTGTTGTAGATGCGGATATTCTGCCGCGCCAAGGCATAGGGATTGCGCTTGAGCTGCGGCAATTTGTCCTTCACGGCGATGGAACGCGGCACGTACCATTTCGGGCTCATCACCAGATACGCCATCTTGGCGGTGAAGGTCGGGGTCTGTCGCTCCTGTCGACCCACCACGACCTTGGCTTCCATCACCCGCTTACCGTTTTCGACCACGTTCATCT
The DNA here is from genome assembly GCA_002352125.1 of Competibacteraceae bacterium UBA2792. GTDB lineage: Bacteria > Pseudomonadota > Gammaproteobacteria > Competibacterales > Competibacteraceae > Competibacter_A. The sequence continues at coordinate 4,950 of DEHU01000044.1, forward strand.
TGAAGCTGGGGATGTTCACCAAGATGTAACGCGAACCAAATTCGTCCGGCAACCACCGCCACCGTTCCATGTTCAGCTCGACCTGCCGGATGCGCTGAGAAACGGGTACATTCAGGGCCGCCAAGGTAGAACCGCTGACAGTTCCGGTTTCCGATAATCCATGCCGTTTCTGAAAGCGGCGCAC
>DEHU01000167.1 GCA_002352125.1 Competibacteraceae bacterium UBA2792
CCGCTGGCGGCCTTGCTCAGATAACCGGCGAGGCGATGGCTGAGAACCATCGCCAGCAGGATCAGCGCGGTGGCCAATAAAGTCAGGCCGATTTCGCGAATCAAGTAACGATCGATGATGGACGGCACGCCCGATAGCACTCCCCTGCGCGCAACTGTGAGATGGTGCATTTTCTGGCTAAACTGATCGAATTCGCGATCTTGTCAACCCCAAACAACGAACTACCAGTCCAAACCGGGAGTAGCCTACCGATGGAATTCGTGGTCAAAAGCGGCAACCCAGAAAAACAGCGCACCGCCTGNNTGGGCGTTTACGAATCCCGGCGGTTGACGCCGGCTGCCGAGCAGTTCGACGTCGCGTGCGGCGGCTATCTCGGCAACCTATTGCGCCGGGGCGACCTGGAAGGCAAGCCCGGCCAATCGTTGCTGCTGTTCAACGTCCCCGATGCCCCGTGCGAGCGAGTGCTGCTGATCGGTTGCGGCCGGGAACGCGAGATAGATGATCGTCGCTTCCGCAAGATCGCCGCTCACCTCGCTGCCACCTTGAACGAGACCAGCGCCACCGAGGCATCCGTTTATCTGACCGATCTCCCCGTCAAAGGCCGCGATCTCGACTGGAAAATTCGCCAGATCGTCGAAGCGGTCGAAGAGTCGCGCTATCGCTTCGATCAACTCAAAAGCAAAAAGGACGCGCCGCGCCGACCGCTGCGCAAGATTATACTCAGCGTGCCCGGCCGGCGGGAACTGTCCAGCGGCGAACGGGCGGTGCGGGAAGGGGCAGCGATTGCTGCGGGCGTCGCCTTGGTTAAAGATTTGGGCAACCTGCCGCCCAACATCTGCACGCCGGCCTATCTGGCCGAGCAGGCGCAAGCCCTGGCCCGGGAGTTTCCGTCGCTGCGAGTCGAGGTGTTGGAAGAAGCCGATATGGAAAAGCTGGGCATGGGCGCGCTGTTGGCGGTGACGCGTGGCAGCGTCCAGCCGGCCAAGCTGATCCGGCTGGACTACCGGCAGGGATCGGCGACGCAGAAGCCTTACGTGCTGGTCGGCAAGGGCGTGACCTTCGATACCGGCGGCATTTCGCTCAAACCGGGCGAGGGCATGGACGAAATGAAGTTCGACATGTGCGGAGCGGCCAGCGTGCTGGGGACGCTGCGGGCCTGCGCCGAATTGAATCTGCCGCTAAACGTGGTCGGATTGATCCCGGCGGTGGAAAACATGCCGGGCGGCCGGGCCAGCCGGCCGGGCGACATCGTGACCAGCCTGTCCGGCCAGACCATCGAAATTCTCAACACCGACGCCGAGGGCCGCTTGATTCTGTGCGACGCGCTGACGTATGCCGAACGCGACGAGCCGGCGGCAGTGATCGACATCGCGACGCTGACCGGGGCGTGCATCATCGCCTTGGGCCGCCATCCGCACGGCCTGTTCAGCAACCATCCGCCGCTGGCGCACGCGCTCGCCGCCGCCGGCCACGCCGCCAGCGACCGGGCGTGGGAGTTGCCGTTGTGGGAGGATTATCAGGAGGGGCTGGACAGCAATTTCGCGGACATGGCGAACGTCGCCGGCAACCGGGACGGCGGCGCGATCATGGCGGCCTGTTTCCTGTCGCGCTTCGCCAAGAAATTCCATTGGGCGCATCTGGACATCGCCGGTACAGCGTGGAAAAGCGGCAAGGCCAAAGGTGCAACCGGGCGGCCGGTGCCGTTGTTGACCCAATATCTGTTGGATCGGGCCGCCGAAGCGGAGCGGGAGGATGGGCGTGCCGCGTATTGATTTTTACGTGCTGCCCGACCAGAAGGACAATGGCCGGGCGTTGCTGGCCTGCCGGCTGGCCGACAAGGCGTACAGCCTTGGCCACACGGTCTACGTGCTGGCCGGGTCGGAGGCGCAGGCCGCGGCGCTGGACGATCTGCTGTGGACCTTCCGGCAGGATAGCTTTATTCCTCACGAGCGCTATCCGCTGGTGGGGGAGGAGAGTTCGCCGGTGCTGATCGGGACGGTTTTGCCGGCGGAGGCGACCGCGCAAGTGCTGATCAATTTCGCCGGCCGGCTGCCCGAAGGCTTCGAGCGCTACGAGCGGGTGGTGGAGCTGGTGGATCAGCATCCCGAGGTGCTGGCGAAATCGCGCGAGCGGTTCCGGCAGTACCGGGAGCAGGGCTGCGCGCCGGAGACGCACAAGCTGTAGGAACAAACGGGATTTCGAGAAAGTCTATCGGTGGCATCTCGATCTCTCGATTTCGTTAACGGTCCTTTTTCCCCGGGCGCGCCGTCGCGAGCAAGCACGGGGAGCTACCCAGCGGGAGGCATTGCATGGATACCACGCCGCATAACTTGCGCACGCTGTTCGATCAGTTGGGGCTGCCGTCCGACGCCGCTGCCATCAAGACGTTCATCCACTGGCACCGGCCGCTCGATCCGAGAATTCCGCTCCAGCAGGCGTCGTGGTGGACGCCGGCCCAGGCGGAGTTTCTGGTGCAGGCTATCGAGGAGGATTCGGACTGGGCCGAGCAGGTGGATGAATTGGATGCCCTGCTGCGCCCGGCACGAGAGGCAGCCTGAATCGGGCTAAAAAGCAACCAGGGGGCTTCGCCTCCTGGACTTCAGAAAATGGAAAAATAAAAAATATCAAAAAGTTAAAGTCTTGGCTGGGCGGAACCCCGCGAGGCTGTTCCTGTTGTGCGGCATTCCCAGACATTGCCGTGCGCCTCGTGCAATCCCCAAACGTTATCGTGCGGGTTCGACGGCGTCCATCAGCCAGTCGCGCGGTTTGAGAAACACCTCGTACAACCGTGCTTCCGGGCTGCCCGGTTCCGGTCGCCAGTCATACTCCCAGCGCACGCGCGGCGGCAGCGACATCAAAATCGATTCGGTGCGTCCACCGGATTGCAAGCCAAACAACGTGCCCCGGTCGTGGACCAGATTGAATTCGACGTAGCGCCCGCGCCGGTAAAGCTGAAACTCCTGCTCGCGTTCACCGTAGGGTAGCGCTCGCCGCTGCTCCACGATGGGGAGATAAGCGGGTAGAAAATGATCTCCGACGCTGCGCAGAAACGCGAAACAGCGCTCGAATCCCCATTCGTTCAGGTCATCGAAAAACAATCCGCCGATGCCACGCGGTTCGTTGCGGTGTTTGATGAAGAAATAGTCATCGCACCACTGTTTGAAACGGGGGTGTGCGTCCGGGCCGAACGGTTCGCAAGCATCGCGGGCGGTGCGGTGCCAGTGGATACAGTCTTCCTCGAAACCGTAATACGGCGTCAGATCGAAGCCCCCGCCGAACCACCAGACCGGTTCGGCATCGTCTCGGACAGCTTGGAAAAAGCGAACGTTGGCGTGCGAAGTGGGAACGTAGGGATTGCGCGGATGCACCACCAGCGACACGCCCATCGCTTCGAAACCGCGTCCCGCCAGTTCGGGCCGTTGGGCGGTAGCGGAAGGCGGTAACCGGCTTCCGGTGACGTGGGAGAAATTGATGCCGGCTTGCTCGAACACGGCACCCTCGCGCAATACGCGAGTCCGGCCGCCGCCGGCGATGGCTCCACCGGTCGCGGGGCGTTCCCAGGCGTCTTCCCGGAACGTCGCCGCACCATCGGCGATCTCCAGAGCTTGGGTTAGACGATCCTGCAACGCCCGCAGATAGGCGAGGACGGCGGCGACATCGGGACGTTCGGATATGGATGTTTGCATTGCAAATTCGGGAATACGAGTGTGGAGGTCGGTGCGACAAACCCGAATCCAGCATAGCCGCCGCGAAAAATCAAGCAACATTCGGAAAGCATTCAACGGACAGTTACGAGTTTGCCTTCTCGTCCGCCTCGCACTAGACTAATATTTAGCTAATTCGGGAGGCATCATGCAAACCGTCAATATTCACGAAGCCAAAACGCATTTATCTCGTCTGTTGGAAGCGGTCGAACGCGGCGAAGAAATCATCATCGCTCGTGCCGGCCAGCCGGTCGCCATGCTGACCATCTACAAACCGCCGCGCCGCAAGATCGCGCCGCCGGGCAGCATGGCAGGACAGGGCTGGTGGATGGCCGACGACTTTAACGAGCCGCTGGATGATTTATTCGACTGCCTCAAAGAAGACGCCCCCGATCCGTCAACCGGCAACCCGGCAAACGCCCTACACCCATGAGATTGCTGCTCGACACACAACTGGTATTCTGGTGGCAAACAGGCGATCGCAAGATTCCCGCTGAAGCCAGAATCCTCGTCGAACAAAGCATCGAACCCGTCCTCGTCAGCCGGGTTTCGCTGTGGGAGTTAGCCATCAAGGCCGGTGTAGGAAAATTGAAGATCGATCTGGCGATGTTCGCGAAGCAAGTCGGCATCATCGGCTTTTCGTGGCTGTCCATCGAAAACGAGCATGTGTTGCAAGTTGCTGCGCTACCGCTATTCGACGACCACAAGGACCCCTTCGACCGTCTGTTGGTCGCGCAATCTCTGAGCGAACCGCTGATCCTGCTGACCGTCGATGCCAAGCTGGCTCGTTACGGCAACACCGTTCGGGTCGTATAGGCGTCCTATAGGGATTGGAACGAAGCCGAAACCCAACGATGGAGAAATATGGGATGTCAAAGATATTCTCGTTGATCCTCGGATTGCTCATCTCTTTATCTCCGTGCGTGAGCGCAGAGAAGCACGAAAATAGGGAGCAGCCTATCAAGTTGATGATAGGCTGGAATTTTCCCAACTCACCGGGCGTCCAGATTTTCTCCCCTCCCAAAAAAAACAAGTATTACCATGTTCTCGCTGGCTCAGGCGAAACCGCGTACATCGGTAAAACTCTAGAAAAACTCGAAGACGATCTCTGTCTGGGCAAAAAGAAAAAGAACTGGTATGTGTTGCCCGGCAACGGCAGCGTTCGCCTCGATCGAATCCCTTCGGCGGCGATTGTCGTCGAATCCAGCGTTCGGATCGATCTGAAACCCGTTGCCGTTAAACCGCTCGATCTCGATCAAAAACGCCTGTCGAATTACGCACGCGAGATCGCCGAGGCCGAGAAACTGACCGGTTTTGCATACGCAATCCGAAATACCGGCTACAAAAAGGAAGCGGGCCGCGCCGCCATCATCTTGAGTTCGAAAGAAGATCGCGACCAGTCGAACCGGGTTGACCGGATCGTGATCTCGGTTGTGGACATCGTCGGCGACAACGTTCGGGAACGATACCGCTACAGAAAATCGCGCGGCGATTCGGGCGATCTTATCGCCAATCTTGCCGCCGTAGCCGACATCGATCGGGACGGCCTAGCCGATGTACTGCTCTTGGATCAAGGCGATTTCCAAGGAAAGATGTTGCTCATCGAAACGGGAAACGTGTGGCGCGAGCAGCGCGACGACTGGGGAGAACCCTGTTAAATCGACCCTAACGAAGGAGAAATCATCATGCCTACCCTCGCATTGACGGGCTCGGTTGGTTCCGGCAAAGCCAAAGGCAGCACGCCGCACAACGCTGCGGCCGACGTCATCCTAGTCAGAGATCGCCTAGTGACTCTCGGATTTACTTGGGTCGGTGGCTTTACCAAAGGAGACGAAAAAGAATTCGTCAGGACGATCAAACTGTTTCAGTCCATTTGTGCCGGCAGCGGCAAGGTGGAAGGCGATGGCCGCATCGATGTGAAGAAGAAGACTCACGAGTGGCTGGAATCGGAAAGTGCGCCAAGATGGGTCCAAATCTTCAACAAAGATGGGCCTGGCTGGAAATGCACCAGCGATTTCAAGGAAAGCAACGGCGGCTATTGTTCGGGCTGGCTCTATAACAGGCTTTGGGTGGCCGGAGTGATCTATAGGGCGCTTTGTTTTTTCTACCAGGTGGCGGATGCGCCGCCCATGTGGGTCAGAGAATGTTCGCCGACCAAAGGCGGCGATGCGGCCGGACATGCCAGCCACGAAACCGGCATCGACATGGACATGCGGTTGCCGCTGTTGCCGCCCGATACCGACAAATGGGATGATTTGGGCAACGAAGGCTACAAGAATAAGCGGTTTCATAGAAAAGCGGCAGAAATGCAACTAACCGCCATCAAATTGGCTATGGATACGAAATTGGTCTTGTTCAACGATCCCGATCTCATCAAGCTCGGATTGTGCACGAAATACAAGAACCACGATCAGCACTATCACCTTCGGATCAAGCCGCCGAGCAAGATCTGAAACCTCTGCTCCCGGCGGCAAAACCCTTCGCGTCGCGGCCGGCGGGCGCGGGCTGGCAACCCATCGAAAGCGAACCGGCCATCGGATGCTGCCGTCCAGACCCGCGTTCGCTGCCTCCTCGAACGGCTCTCCTACATTCACAAGGTCCAAAGTAGTTTTTATCCGATGAATACTGGCATCCTGTACATCGTCGCTGCTCCCTCCGGGGCCGGCAAAACCAGCTTGGTCAAAAGCTTGGTGGAAGCGACCCCCGGCGTGGCCGTCTCCGTTTCTCACACCACCCGCCCGCCCCGCCCGGGCGAGCAAAACGGCGCGCACTATCACTTCGTGTCTCTCGCCGCCTTCGACGCGATGCTCGCCGACGGCGCATTCCTGGAGTACGCCCAAGTATTCGGCAACCGTTACGGCACCAGCCGCGCCGCCGTGTCGGCACAATTGGAAGCGGGGCTGGACGTGATTCTGGAAATCGACTGGCAGGGTGCCCGGCAAGTCCGGGCGCTCGTGCCGGACAGCACGACGATCTTCGTGCTGCCGCCTTCGCGGGAAGCGTTGCGGCAACGCTTGGCCGGCCGGGGCCAGGACAGCCCCGAAACCATCGAACGGCGCATGGCGGCGGCGTTAGATGAGCTGTCGCACTACGCGGAGTTCGATTATCTGGTCGTCAACGACGAATTTTCTGCAGCGCTGGAGGCTTTGCGCGCCATCGTCATCGCCAACCGCCAACGCCGGGAAACACAATTGCAACGACAGCGAGGATTGTTGCGGACACTCTTGTCTTAACCGCTTGCTTCTCATTAGACTGCCAAGTCTCGAATGTCAAAACGCCCGCTCAAATTTGGAGACCACCACGAATGGCTCGCATCACCGTTGAAGATTGCCTCGATCAAGTGGATAACCGTTTCGAGCTGGTATTGATCGCCTCGCGCCGCGCCCGGGATCTGGCGCTCGGCAAAGAGGCGCTGGTTCCCTGGGAAAACGACAAGCCCACCGTCGTCGCGCTGCGCGAGCTGGCCGAAGGTAAACTCGACCACCTGCTCCAAGAGAAATATCGCCGCTCTCCTGCCGCCTCGCCGGAATTGCCTCCCCCCTCTGCTGCCGACGACATCACGGCCGGACTGGAGTGATGGCGCCGGATCATTAATGTCGGGAATGTCGGGAGCGAAGTCGTGATGAGCGTGCCGGTGCGGGAAATCCGAAACGAGATCCAGCGCTTACATAAACTAGCCGTCGATGACGAGTGGCTGGANNATCTACCGCAAGAGCGGCGAACCGTACATCTTCCACCCGCTGGCCGTGGCCCGCATTCTCGCCAACGTCCGCTTCGATCACGAAACCCTGCAAGCGGCGATCTTGCACGACGTCATCGAAGATACCCATTGCAGCAAGGAACAAATCAGCAATCGGTTCGGACCGGAAGTGGCCGACCTGGTAGACGGCGTCAGCAAACTGACCCAGATCCATTTCGACTCCAAGCTGGAGGCGCAGGCC
>DEHU01000200.1 GCA_002352125.1 Competibacteraceae bacterium UBA2792
ACCGCCATCGACGGCGAGGTGCAAGATCGTCAGGCCCATCGCCATTATCAAACCTCGTTCACCTTGGACCGCGAGGGTCGCACCATCAAGGCAAGCTGCACCTGTCAAGACTTCCGCCGCGCCGGCTTGAAGCAAGGCCCCTGCCCGCACATGATCGCGCTCCGGTTGCGCTACGCCCGCGAACAGGCCGCGTTGGAACAGGCGCGGGAAACCGCCGAGGGCCGCCGCCTGATTCGTGCCGAAACGCGTACCCTGACCCGCCGCCAAGGCGAAACCGTGTTGAGCTACCGGATTTCCCTGGACGAACGCCAAGTGTTGCTGCGCTGGGGCCACGACCCCCAAACTTTGCGCCAGCAACGGTTGTTGTTCAATCGCGCCGAAGAAGCCCGCGACGCCTACTTTGCCCGCCTCGACCGGCTGGCTAAACAGGGCTTTATCGATGCCAGCAAGGCGTAACCCGACATAACCGATTCATAACTAACAACCACCTTTGACAAGGGAGCGAAAAGTCCGTAGCGTAATGATTGCTGGAGCGTGAGGCGTTCCTCCATTAGCCGTTTGGGCGGCGTTGCGCCGTCCGGGAATTCCAACGCCACACACGCCACAAGGTAGGCTGTTCTTGGCCNNGGCCGGTGAGCCTACCGTGTCCCTTGTGAGAAGTAGCGGTTTGCGTCTCACGCTCCAGCAATCCTTACGCTCGGTCTGGACACGGCATGAGCGAAATACCCCCCACCTGGGAAGACATCGCCCAAGTCGGCGATATCGAACGCTGGGTCGTCACCCGGCTACGGCAATTGGGTCTGCTGGACGAGACGACCGATCCTGCTAAGCTGACCGGCGCTGCCCTCCACCAGTACAAAGCGCGACGGGAAGAAGAACGGCGAGTTCGCAAGCAGTTGCGCCAGCAGGCGTGGACTGCTTTCCGCCAAGCCCACTTGGTCCATCTTGGCGCGGACGTGTTCCACCACGACACGCCAGACCAAGACCGCTACGACCTGCCCGATCCCGAAACCCGGCGCGAAGCCAATGCCTTACCGGCACTGAAAGACGCACAGGCGCTCGCGAAGGCGCTCGATCTCTCCATTCCCCGCCTGCGCTGGCTGGCGTTCCACCGCGAGGTGGACAGCGGCAGCCACTACCGGTATTGGACCATCCCCAAACGCGACGGTGGTGCCCGCCTGATCAGTGCACCCAAGCCGACGCTAAAAAAAGCGCAACGCTGGATCTTGCGCCAGATCGCCGAACGCCTGCCGGTGCACGGTGCCGCACACGGTTTTCTGCCTGGACGCAGCATCTATAGCAACGCCGCTGTCCATGCCGGCGCTCGAACCGTCATCAAGCTCGACATCCGCCATTTCTATCCCACCGTCACTTGGCGGCGAGTCAAGGGCTTGTTCCGCAAGGGCGGCTACGGCGAACAGGTCGCTACCGTGCTGGCTCTGCTCTGCACCGAAGCGCCGCGCGAACTGCTGCAACTCGACGGCAAGCATTACCACGTCGCCAGCGGACCGCGCGCCCTGCCGCAAGGCGCCCCGACCAGCCCGGCGCTCAGCAACACCGTTTGCCTGCGGCTGGATTGCCGCCTGTCCGGCCTGAGCCAAAAGCTGGGATTCCGTTACACCCGCTACGCCGACGACCTCACCTTTTCCTGGCACGATGCAGCGCCGCCGCCGCTGGGCCGCCTGTTACGCTGTGTTCACGCTATTCTCAAGGCCGAAGGTTTCGTCCCCCACCCGGAAAAAACCCGGATTCTGCGCCGGGGCCGCCGGCAAACCGTGACCGGGCTGGTGGTCAACGAAGCGCCATCCGGCAGTCCGGCGCGGGTACCACGCGTTCAGGTTCGACGCCTGCGAGCTGCCCTGCACAATCGGTTGAACGGCAAGCCCGGCAAGGAAGGTGAAAATCTGGCGCAACTGCGGGGCTGGGTGGCCTTTCTGCACATGACCGACCCGGAGCGGGCCAAACCGTTTCTGGCGCAACTCAAACAACTGGAGGAGCATGGCACGGATGAGTGAGTGGCAAGTTTCCCTGATCTTTCAGGACAGCAAATCCAACAAGTTCTGGCGTGCGCGCTGCGTTGGCAACAATCTGGAAGTCAATTTCGGCCGGATCGGCAGCCAAGGACAAAGCCAGGCCAAACGCTACGATTCGCCGGAGGACGCCACCAGTGAACTGCAAAAGCAGGCGCGGGAAAAGTATAAAAAAGGCTACGTGGACGGCGACGGCGGCCCGAGCGAAACGGCTGCGTCATCCGCATCCACCGAACCTGCGTCCACGCCCCCCGCCGCCTCGCAATGCACGCTGGTTCTGATGTTGGGCGAACGCCGCTTGGAACTGCGCCTGAGCGTGGAAGGCAACGCGCTGCACACCCACGGCGTGGAACACTACCCCGACGCCTCCGCCGCCGAAGCCGCCTTTGCCCAAGTTCGGGCGGCCTTGGAAGCCGAAGGCTACCGGCCTCAATAGGCGATGCTCATGGCCGACGACCGCTCCATCCTGTTCGCTGATCTGGAATACGCTGCCGCCCGGCGCGATCCGCAATTCGTCCCGTGGGTGCTGGAATTTCTCGCGCAGCCCGACCCACCCGCCGGCCAGCCGGAAGACCCGCCGGACGACTATCAGGTCCAACCTCTACCGCCCGATGCCTGGTCGTTGGATCGCTTGCGCCAAAGTCTGAACCCGCAAGCCTTGGCCGGCAAAACCGATGATGAACGTCAAGCGACGCGCACCGGCGCCTGGGCCGCGCTGCTGGCCTCGCCCAACCCGCCGCCGCGCCTGCGCTTAGGCCAACTGTTGCTGGATTTATATACGGCCGACGACGAACCAGCCCGCGCTTTGTTGTTAGAGTTGATTCCCCAACTACCGCCGAACGCCATCGGTTGGGGCATCTGGCAAGGCATCAAGGGCATTTACAAGCAGGCCGAACGGCGCCACGACCTCGCCATGCTGGGCGTTCTGTGCTATCGCCTGGACGACCAAGCCAAACTGGGCGAAGGGGACATTTCGCGCGGCACTTGGTTGTACATGCGTCGTCGCGCTTGGCGCTATCTGCGGCAACTCGGCCAAGTCCTGCCGGAGTTGTTTCCGGTGTACGCTGGCCAAGTGTTGCGTCACTACCCGCCTCAGTGCAACTTCCGCCACTGCTGGATCGCCAACCAGATTTGGCGGCACAAGGACTTGATCGGCGCTACTGATCAAGGTCTGTTGAGCAGCAGCGGCCTGCCGAATAAAGACAAGCTTGACCGCCGCGCTTTCGACGACGCCTGGAAAATCAGTCCCGCGCCGCTGTTACGATTGCTGGAGGATGCCCAAAATTCACAAGTCTGCGAATTCGCCATTCGCGGACTGGAGCAGGACTTCAAGGACACCCTACGCCACGTCGAACCGGCTTGGCTGGCCCGCCTCGGCGCCAAGCGGCTGGATATCGTGCACGACTTCATCATCAAACTGCTGCGCGACAATCCCGAGTTCCACCAGTCGAAACTGAAGCAACTCGGCTTGCACGACATGGTGTTGGGATTGCTATATAGCGGCAACAGCCCGGCCCGCCGCTACGCCATCGACTACGCCCGCGCCTACGCCACCGACCTGCCCGTCGCCGAATTGGTCAAGCTGGTGCGGGAAGGCGCACAGGACGCGCGGACCTTTGCCATCGCCCTGCTCGAACAACGGAAACCGGCTGAACTGGGTTTGCCGACCCTGCTCATGTTATTGACGGTGCCAGCCAGCGCCGCTCTCGCCAAGGCCAAATTGCAGCAAGGTTTCCGGCCCCAGGACATCACCGCCGAACAGTTCGTCGAAGTGGCCCTCGCCCCTTCCGGTTCGCAAAACGCCACTGTCGAACGTCAAATACAACACATCCTGGGGCTCATTCAACAAGGCGTTCAAAATGCCGATTTCGAGCGCATCCTCAATAATCTTTCCCAACGAGGGGGCGCTTCCGCTCTCGATGCCGTACTCGAATTCTATCGGGACGCCAAGGTTACGGTCCCCGCTGCTTACTACCGTCAGGTATTGGACGATCCGCGTTGTACCGCCATGGCCCGCCAGCGGGTGCTTAAAGCACTGGCGGGTTATTCAGGACGCGAGATCGGCTCGGATTGGATGCAGCAAGCCTTATTGAATCCTCATCTGAGCGATGCCGTGGCCGGCTGGTTGCGGCAGGGTAAATTCAAAGGCGAGGATTTGGATGTCGAGTGGCTCAAGGGCCTTGCCATGCGTCCGGCGCTGCGCCCGCTCGCACTCCAGTTGCTCGGCGATTCGGAACTGGTCGCACCGAGCCGCGTCGGGCTGCCCTGGCTGCTGGCGATGGCGCGGCAAGCCGATTCGACCCTGCACGCTTTCGCCCACCGCTATCTATTGGAATCCTTCCGGCCCGACGACTTCGCCAGCGGCGAGCGCAGCGGAATCGATCACCTGTGGGAACTGGCCTGCGGCCCTACCCAGCCGGAACCGGTGCGCCACTTCGCCGCCGCCTATCTCAAGGCCCATCATCCGAAAATCGGACCCAGCGATCCCGAAACGCGCACTTTCAACATCCAGCCCGGCTTGACTGCCGCCGATTATCCGTTGAGTCGGCTGCGTCCGCTGTTCGTCGATCAACGGCCCGATCTGCGTCGGCTGGCGGTCGCCATCGCGCGGGAGGAATTGCCCACCTGGAACGAACCGGCCCTCCTCTACCGGCTGGCCGACAGCGAACACCGCGAGCCGCGCGCTTTTGCCATCGAACAGTTGTTGCACTTGGGCGAAAGTTCGGTGGAACCCGCTCTACCGGTCGAATGGCTGTTGCCGGAACGGGTGTTTCAGTTGGCCGAAAACCGTCACAAGATCACCCGCGAGACAGCGCTGACCCTCATCCGCCGCCATCAAGAGCAACTTGGCGATCCGGCGCGGCTGGCTTGGCTGATGGAAAGTCCGCACCGCGAGGTTGGGTTGTTCACCGTGCGATTACTGTGGGAACGCCAGCGCCGGAAGTTCGCGCCGACTGTAAAGACCGTCGAGACCCAGCCCAGCGCTCCGGCTGGGGAACTGCGCCAGTTTCTGCGTAAGACCTTGTTCGGCCTGCCGCCTGGCCGGATGGAGCGACGCGAATTGGGCGCCGAACAGGCCGCGCCCGAACGGCCTTGGCCGGCCAGTGTCGGCAAGCGCCGGCTGATCGAAGCGATCAAGACGCTGGCTTTGGAAGATGCCGCTTTTGCCGAACTGGTGACGCCGGTTTTGGCGGAATTCCGGCATTCCCGCGCCAAGAACGAATGGCAACATTGCGTCGCCGCGCTAGTGCAAATCCGGCGGGTACATCCAGCGATTCGAGTGGATTTGCCGATAGGGCAGGTGAATGCCAGATTGCGCAGTATTTAACTTCTCAAAAGGACAACTCACCTTGCCCTTATGAAAGTTGGCGACATGCTCAAAATGTTGAAAGCCGATGGTTGGTATCTCGTCGCTAC
>DEHU01000191.1:0-162 GCA_002352125.1 Competibacteraceae bacterium UBA2792
ATGCGCAACCGGCGCTGCACCCCGGACACCGACGCCCGCCGCGATTCGGTGACGATACGCACGGCTTCGTCGTACAGCGGATCGTCCTCGCCGCCGCGACCGCCACCGTCGCCCTCGCCACCGCCGTTATCGCTTTCCTCGCGCGGTTCGGCCAGCACATCG
>DEHU01000191.1:190-9144 GCA_002352125.1 Competibacteraceae bacterium UBA2792
GATGCGCGTCGGGATATTGGCCTTGATCAAGCCGGTGATCACGTCCACCGACGGCCGTTGGGTCGCCAGAATCAGGTGGATGCCGGCTGCGCGCGCTTTCTGGGCCAACCGCGCGATCAATTCTTCGACTTTCTTGCCGACGATCATCATCATGTCGGCCAGCTCGTCGATGACCACCACGATGAATGGCAAGGGCTCCAGCAGCGGGATTTGGCCCGGCGTTCCCGCGCCGTCGGGCGTCCAAAACGGATCGGCGAGACCCTCTCCCGCCTCCAACGCATCGAGCACCTTGCGGTTGAAGCCGGCGATGTTGCGCACTTTCAGCGCCGCCATCAGCCGATAGCGGCGCTCCATCTCGCCCACGCACCAGCGCAGCGCGTTGGCTGCTTCCTTCATGTCGGTCACCACCGGTGTCAGCAGATGCGGAATATCCTCGTACATCGACAGTTCCAGCATCTTCGGATCCACCAGGATCAGCCGCGCTTCGCTGGGCGAAGCTTTGTACAGCAAGCTGAGCAACATGGCATTGATGGCCACCGATTTACCGGAACCGGTGGTACCCGCCACCAGCAGGTGCGGCATTTTTGCCAGGTTGGCGACCACCGGGTTACCGCCGATATCCATGCCCAGCGCCAAGGTCAGCGGCGAGGCCGATTGTGCGTACACCGGTGCTTCCAACACCTCGCGGAGATAAACGATCTCGCGATGCCGGTTAGGAATCTCCAGTCCGATCACGGGCTTGCCGGGAATGACTTCCACCACCCGCACGCTGATGACCGACAGGCCACGCGCCAGATCTTTGGCCAAGTTGCTAATCTGGCTCACCTTCACGCCCGGCGCCGGATCGACCTCGAAGCGGGTGATCACCGGACCTGGCTCCACCGCCACCACCTTAACGTCGATGCTGAAACTCTTTAGCAGAACCTCGACCTGCCGGGACATTTCGTCCAGAACGTCCGCGGAATAACCGGCAGTTCGAACCGGTGGCCGGTCGAGCAAATCCAGCGAAGGCAAAAACGTGGATTCGGGTGGTTCTGATGCCGCCACGCGCCGAACCATGGTCGCCACTGGTGCCGCAGCGGCGGCGGGCCGCGCTTTCGGGGGTGGCGGTGGTACTTTCGGTTCGGCCAAGTCGTTTGAAGCCTGCAGCGGAGACTCGTCGTCCTCGATCCAAGACGCCCGGACAGGCGGGGCGGTCACGGAAGGGTTTCCCGGCGGCGGCGGCGGCGGTATCGCCAGTACCGGCCGATCTGTCGCCAAAGGCAAAGCGACCGCGGTGGGGATCAACGTCAGGTCTAATAGTGCCGCCTTGGGCGGTTGGGGATCGACGGCCGCGGACTCCAGCGCCCGCCCTGCTCCACCGCCGCCTTCGCGTTCCAGGGGTAGATTGAACACCGGCTCGATGCGGGTTGGATGCCAACCGCCGGAACTAGAGGTTGGCGGCTCAGCGCCAGCGATCGACGGACTGGCGGCGGTCGGCGACTGCGGCGGCACCTCGGCGGCGGTCGCGGACGGGTCTGCCCGGTGTGCGCGCCACCGCGCCAATGATCCTGCAGCGACATCGCGCAACCGCCCCATTATCTGCGGCACCACACCGCTTCTATCCTCCTCGCTCTCGTCCGATGCCAAAACGGCCGCACCGGCTTGCTCGTCCCTGCTATCGGCCGTTGCCGGCGAAACGCGGTGCCGTGGCGGTCGCATCTGCCCACCGATCCAATCTATCAGCCTGAGCACCGCTCCTCCCACCCAATCCAGCAGCTTCAGCCAAGAAAAGCCGGTGGTGAGCGTCACGCCAGCCACCAAAAGGGCGGCCATGAAGAGGTTCCCCCACGCGAACCCGAAAGCGTGAACCAAAAACTGGCC
The DNA here is from genome assembly GCA_002352125.1 of Competibacteraceae bacterium UBA2792. GTDB lineage: Bacteria > Pseudomonadota > Gammaproteobacteria > Competibacterales > Competibacteraceae > Competibacter_A. The sequence goes on from DEHU01000191.1 coordinate 2,054, forward strand.
GACGTGCACGCCTACCAGTCCGCCAGCGGCACCGGCACCGGGTAAAGTACCCGGCACGGCAGGCAGATGCAGCGTCCCCAATCCGCACGCAGTCGCCAAGGTCACCGCGAATCCCAAGACCCGAAACAGCACGATCTCGGCATCCAAATCCAGCAGCGCGCCGCGCTTGAACAACCGCCAGCCACCAAACACGACCCCCAACGGAAGCAGATAGGCGGGATAACTGAAAAAGTACAAGGCGACATCGGCGAACCAAGCGCCTGCCGTACCGCCAAGATTATGAATCTTGGCCACGTTCGCGGTATGGGTCCAAGCCGGATCTTCGACGTTGAAGGTCGCCAACGCACCGATCATTCCTAGCGCAACAACAACCAACAGCCAGAAGCCGGTCTCTCGCAGCAATCCTTTGAAAAAACGGAGGATACCAACCCGAATCGCGGGCGGGTTGGTTTTGATTCGGTGTGCCTGCGGCAAAATTCAATCCTATCTATATCGTTGTGCAATAAACTGGGTCCGGCCGCCGCTGGCGACCGTCGGGAAAATCGAAGTATGGTATTGTCCCATTCCAAAGCTTTTGGGTGAAGGGTGCGGGCATACTGCCACGACGCGCGAACCGACGCGACGTATCGAGTTCCAATAGGGGCAACGTTCATCCAACTCGAACCGCCGGTCGCTTTGCCGGCCGCTTTCGCCGTCCCTTCGGGATCATGCACATTCGACGCCTCGACACCCTGACCGAACTGCCCGCCGCCGAGTGGAACGCGCTCGTGCCCGAGCGTAACCCTTTTCTCGGCCACGAATTCTTGAGCGCCCTGGAGCGGCATCGGTGCGTTGGCGAACACACCGGCTGGCTACCTTGGCACGTCATCTGTCGAGACGAGGGCGGACGCCTGCTCGGTGCGGCGCCGTTGTACCTCAAGTTCGATTCCTACGGCGAGTTCGTGTTCGACTGGGGTTGGGCGGAAGCATACCGGCAACAACGTTTACCCTACTACCCCAAGCTGGTGAGCGCCATCCCCTACACGCCGGTCACCAGCCCGAGACTGCTGCTGGCCACCGGCCAACCTCGTCCCGAAGAAACCGCGCAGGCTATCGTCGATTACGTGCTCGAAGAAAGCCGCCGCCATCGTCTGTCCTCGATTCATTGGCTATTTCCGGCGTCGGCCGAATTGGATCGGCTTCTGGCGCGAGGCTTCCTGCATCGCCTGGGTTGCCAGTTCCATTGGCAAAATCCGGGCTACCGAGATTTTCGGGATTTCCTGGATACCCTCACCGCCAAGCGACGCAAGAACATCAACCGGGAGCGCCGGCTGGTGCACGAAGCCGGGTTGGAATTGCGTTTGCTGCACGGGGAAGAAATCAGCGAAGCGCAATGGCACGCCGTCCACGCATTTTACCGCTCGACCTTCCACCGGTTGGGCGGCGTTCCGACTCTCACCGAGCCGTTCTTTCGGGAAATCGCGGCCGCTCTGGGCGAACGCTTGGTATTGGTGCTGGCCAGCGTGCAGGGCCGCGAAGTCGCTGGCGCGATCAGCTTCCGCAGCGACACCACCCTTTACGGTCGCCATTGGGGCTGCCAAGCCGATTACGACAGCTTGCACTTCGAAGCCTGCTATTATCGAGGTCTCGAATATTGCATTCAGCAGGGTTTGCAACGTTTCGAACCGGGCGCTCAAGGCGAACACAAGATTTATCGGGGCTTTTTGCCGACCTTGACTCACTCGGCTCACTGGATCGCGCATCCCGGTTTTCGCCGAACCATCGCCGATTTCCTGGCTCGGGAAACGCCCGCAGTGCGCGCATACGCCCAAGAATTGCTCCAACGTTCGCCCTACCGGAGCGAGGTAACACCCGATGCGCCTGCCGTGGCTGGATCCGCGTGACGACAACCAGCCCTTTCCCCATCCAGATAATGCCTTAACCGAACCCGACGGCCTGCTGGCCGCCGGCGGAAGCCTAACCCCCCGTCGGCTGTTGCGGGCCTACCGGCTCGGTATTTTTCCGTGGTACTCGCCTGGCCAGCCCATTTTGTGGTGGTCGCCCGATCCGCGCTTGGTATTGTTTCCCGAGCGGATTAAGGTGTCGCGCAGCCTGCGCAAGACCTTGCGTAAAGGCCCATTCGCGGCGACTATCGACACCGACTTCGCGGCGGTAATCGCCGCATGCGCCGGGCCGCGCGCCTCGGGTCCGGGCACCTGGATCACTCCGGACATGCATCAAGCCTATTGTCGCTTGCATCGCCTCGGCCACGCCCACTCGATCGAGATCCGGCAGCAAGATCTGCTGGTGGGCGGTTTGTACGGAGTTGCGCTAGGCCGGGTGTTTTACGGCGAATCGATGTTCAGTCTTGCAAGCGATGCGTCCAAAGTGGCATTGGCACTATTGGCCGCACAATTAAAACGTTGGGATTTTGCCATTATCGACTGCCAGGTCCACACCGACCACCTTTCGCGGATGGGAGCCGTCGAGATCCCCCGCACGACTTTTCTACAGTTGCTCGAACGATACTGTCCTCTGCCGGGCCGGGCCGGGCCCTGGCAGTTCGATGCCGACTTGCTCACCGATCTCCTGCTCGCCTCGCCATCATGAGTAAACCCCAAGATTCGCTGTACGACCTGCGGATGTTCCTGACTACCGACTACCCGTGCAGCTATCTGCCGGCTAAGTTAGCGCGTAACTTGGTCGCCGACCCATCGGTAACCGATAACCGACTGTACACGCAACTGGCGGAATTGGGATTCCGGCGCAGCGGCGATCACGTTTATCGGCCGCATTGCCGGGGCTGCGTGGCGTGTCGATCCCTGCGTATTCCGGTCGATCAATTCCGGCCCAACCGTTCGCAGCGGCGCATTTGGAACCGCAATCAGGATTTGCGCGTGCAGGTACTGGATGCCGAGCTCAAGGACGAGCACTTCGATCTGTTCGCCCGCTATCTCGGAGCTCGACACGCCGGTGGCGGCATGCATCCCACCAACCCCGAAAATTACTGGTCGTTCATCACTTCCCGCTGGAGCCCCACCCGGTTGTGCGAATTCCGCCACGACCACGAGCTGCTGGCGGTGGCGGTAATGGATCGGCTGGAAAATGGCTTATCGGCCGTCTACACCTTTTTCGATCCGCTGCAAAAAGCGCGCGGACTGGGTACTTTCGCGATTCTGTGGCAGATCGCCGAAGCGCAGCGGCTGGAACTGAAATGGGTCTATTTAGGCTACTGGATTGCCCAGTGCAGTAAAATGGCTTACAAGGCCCGCTTCGAGCCCCACGAAATTTTTGTTGCGGAACGTTGGGGCTGGGCTTCGGGACTATAGCAACATACATGGCGACTATAGCAATATCGAGGACGGCAGCGATGAATAGATGGCTTCAATTCGGCTTTTTGTTTTCGTTACTGAGTCTTGCCTGCATCGCGCAAGCGGCTTTTCCCGGCGAACAAACCATCGCTCTGCAAAAACGTACCGGCACTCAGATCAATAAAGGGGCAGTAGGTATAATCGCTGGTGGCGTTAATGGAACTTATATACGTATCGCCGCCGACATGGCAACGGTACTGGACTCGGATAATTTGCGCGTTCTGGCCATTGTCGGCAAAGGCTCTGCACAAAACATCGATGACCTTTTATATTTAAAAGGTATCGATATGGCTATCGTTCAATCTGACGTGTTGGAATATCTAAAACGCCAAGGAATCTATAAAGATATCGACAAGCGCATCAATTATATCGCCAAGCTATATAACGAAGAATTTCATTTGCTGGCGAATTCAGAAATTAAAAATTTAAACGATTTAGCTGGTCGCAAGGTTAATTTCGATGTTAAAGGCAGCGGTACGGCTATTACTGCTTCCATTATTTTTGACACGTTGAAGATTTCGGTGGAACCCCTTTACGATGATCAAGCAACTGCGCTGGAAAAACTCAAAAATGGCGAAATCGCCGCCCTGGCTTACGTTGCCGGTAAGCCAGCCCAATTATTCGAGAAAATAACAGCTAACGACAAATTACACTTTCTGTCGATCGATCATACGCCAGCATTGCTGGAAACCTACCTGCCCACTCATATCAATAGCCAAGATTATCCGCTCATTATTCAACAAAATAACGACATCAAAACAGTTGCCGTCGGAGCCGTCTTGGCAGTATACAACTGGAAAAAGGGGCATGGAAGAGATCAAAAAGTAACCAATTTCGCCAATCATTTTTTAGATCACTTCAGCGATTTTTTGCAACCGGCCCGGCACCCGAAATGGCAGGAAGTCAGTTTATCGGCCACGATTCCCGGCTGGACCCGATTGCCCTCCACGCAAGAATGGCTACAACGACATTGAGAATGATTCGCTTTCTGTCATTAACCTTCTCTCCGTAGCAAGCGAATCAGAGGAATAAACGCTTATTTTGAGCTAGCGTAGCAGTTTTTTCAGGGCTTTCGCGTCGATCTCTTTCAAATCCGGCGAATTGGAGAACCAGTTTCTTAGCCCTTCAAGATGCTCGGCAGTTTCCGGATCACCGGCTTGCGCTGCTTTCAAATACCACTCTGCCGCCTTGGCGGGATCGGCGCGAAATCCTTTGATTCCCAACTGGCCCAAGATAACCGGATCGTAAGTTTTACCGACCGCCGTCATCGCTGCGGCAAAACCAACATCGGCTGCCGCTTCGTAAAACAGGCGCGCAGAGATTACATCGCCTCGCGCTAACAACGCATCGCCATTACGCATATGCGACAAGACCAGCGGCGTTGCACTCGACGTCGCTGGGGCTGGGAGCGAGGAGGAAATCGAAGAGGCTTCGACCTCCGCGACGCGAGAAGGGGTATCGGCAGCCGGCTCCAAAAGCGGGGGCGATTGTAAATTCACGCCTGCCCGACTCTCCGCCGACGATGCCGACGGGGGTTCGGCTGGCGATTCCGAATTCGACGATGCCGATGGGGGTTCGGCTGACGATTCTGAGCCACCCGCCGTCGCAGAAAGCATCGATGTCGTCGAGATGGAGGGGGGTTCAACTGGCGACGCTTGCACGGACTCCGCCGATGGTTCGGGAGCAATCCCGGATGGCGATGGCTCTGGACTCATCCCCGGCGATGCGAGCATCGGCGTAGAAACAATCGACGATTCAATCGCCGATGCCGGGTTCAAGCCGGCTTCTTTATCGCCGCCAGGTACCGGTACCGTAATCGAAGCCTGTTGCGCGGAGACAGGCCCTGGTGCAGGCATTACCGGTTCGGAATGAGATGAAACGATAGGTTCCTCCGCCGAAGTGATATAAAAAAAATAAATACCTCCAACGCCGCCGGCTAAACCAGCCAGTAAGGCTATAAATAACACCTGTAATCCAGATAAGCGAAATGTTTTTTGACGGCCTAGATCAAGTCGCATACTATCCGGCACTTCTATCAATGCGGTTTTTTCTAGCTCATCATCAAATAAGGTTTCGACTAAATTTTTTCTGCTTTCCTCACTCAGCTTGCTTTCGTTTCGAAAAGCTGAAGGTATCGATTGAATGAGCTGATTCGCGACGCCTGAGCGTGTCGAATCAAAAGAAACGGCTGTAACAGGATTTGCGGCCGTATCCAATATTGGCTCGCTAATAGTCTCGTCTAGGTTTATTTCGGCTCCATCCACCACCGATGGATCGGCCATCATCTTTTTAATTTCTTCATCGAGATGATCTATATCAAGGGCTGGTCGTTGCGCCGATCCGGCAACTCGGGTTGCATCATTCGGAAGAGCCGCTTCTAAAGAAGCTACGGGAGCAATGCCCGAGATAATATCTTTTTCCTGCAACATCAACTCGCTGGCAGCTTCATCGACGGTCGCTATCGTCACCGCTGCCTCCTTGTCAAGCTGGATAATCGATAACGCGCGTTCGCAAAGCGTGTTAACCAAGCGAGGGACACCTCCGGTATAACGAGCAATTTTCTCGATCACCGGCGGCGGAAAAAGAGAGTCCATATCCAGCACACCCGCATTTTTTACTTGTCGCCCAATATAATTTGCAACATCGATAACAGTTAGAGGCTCCAAACAAACGTGTACTATATCGCTTGGAAAGCCATTTTGAGCCCGTGCCTTTTTCAAGATTTCTTCCAATAGCGGTGTTCCGCTCAGCACGATTCGCAATGCGTGATCGCCCTTTATCTTCAAACCAGATAAAGCGATTAAGTTAATCAGCACATCTTCGTTTAAATGATGTGCATCATCAATCAGTAATACCACGCTCATTCCTTGAACAGAACTTTCGTTCAAATACTCCTCGAAAGCCGTGATTTTATTTGAAAGGCTGCTCTCACCAACCGCTATTCCCAACTGATCGCCGATAACCGTCAACAAATTATCGTAGTCGATATTGGTAGAGTAACAGAATACATACTCTATATTTCCAGATGTTTCGCTTGCCAGCTTGCGCAGTAATAAAGTTTTACCGATACCGGCTTCGCTGGTTAGCACAAAAAAACCACCGCGCTGACGTATGCCATTTAACAGTTGATTGTAGGCATTTAAATAAGCTTTATTAAGGAAAAAGAATTCCGTCTCGCTCGCGCTAAAAACCTTGCGCCGAATACCGAGATTTCTCGAACTAATTTGCTGAATATCCAAAGAGTTAATCTTATTCATCATCCCTACTCCTTGAAAGGGGTAGTGGATCAAAGCCGAACGTTAAGATTCATGGCAGTACAGCATGACAAATGAAACAGGCCGCCAATGTGGCGGCTATCCATCAAAATCCTGCCAAAACATTCGTTTTTAAGCCACTATCTTGAAAAGTGATAATAAATTCATCCAATAGGATTGGAAATCCATCAAGATACAATTTGGATAGGACCTGATCGAGCTTCCGCTGTTCAGCTAGAAGTCGAAAAGATTATTCACCCTACCTCATCTAGAGGATAGCGTTCTCTAAGCGCTGCCGGAACACCGCATAGTATAGTACCGGGATGAACACCAGCGTCAGCAAGGTAGATACCAGAATACCGAAGATCAGCGAAATCGCTAATCCACGGAAAATCGGGTCATCGAGAATGAACAGCGCCCCAAGCATTGCCGCCAACGCGGTCAAAATGATCGGTTTGGCCCGAACCGCGCTGGAGCGGATCACCGC
>DEHU01000306.1:0-128 GCA_002352125.1 Competibacteraceae bacterium UBA2792
AACGGAATCAAAGCCGCCGGCCAGTCTTTCTTGGCGGTGCGACTGCGTTCGATGGCCGCTTTCATGCCAGGCCGGAACCACGCAATCAGCAGTAACGCCACCACCCCGCCCAACAGAATTTCCCACCA
>DEHU01000306.1:175-5391 GCA_002352125.1 Competibacteraceae bacterium UBA2792
ACCGCTCAATCTTTGCCGCGCCCGCCGCTGGGCGGAAACACCGGCTGCGGGAACGGTGTCACGTTGTCGCCACCTTCCGCCGAACGAATCTTGCTGACGCCCTCTCGCTCCACCTCGTCGATTCGCACGATGTAGTGCAGCGGAACGAAAGTCCGTCGTACCCCGGCGAACTCGCTTTGCAGCCGTTCCTCGGCTGGATTGACCAACACGCTCGAACGCTCGCCGAACAAGAGTTCCTCGACCTCGATGAAACCGTACAGTTCGCCTTGATAAATGCTGCGCGCGTACAGCTCGTACAACTTGCCCTGGTTGACGAACAAAACGCGATAAATGCTCTTGGTGATTTTGGACATTGCAATCGGGTCACGGTCGTGGATAGCGCAATCTAACCCCGTTTGGCTCACCGGGCAAATCCAAACCGAAAAATCGCTCCAAAACCCAGCGTTCACGCCAGCAAAGCCAGCTCTTACAAGCCAAAATCGCCAAAACCCGGCTATATCGACGGTCATGACCGCGCCATTGGCCTAATTTGCGGCCGTTCCACCTCACGCTCCGGTCGGCGGACGAAAAGCCGAGCGCGAAGACGACCGGCTGGCGTCCCCTTCCGTCCGCCGAGAAACGCCCCATGACCCCCTCCCGAAGTTTCGATTTCGACAAGACCGTCTGCGTCAATCCTGCGACCGGCGATATCGTCGGCTATTCGCAGATGAACACCCCCGAGGAAGCGCGCGAGACCATCCGCCGCGCCCGCGCCGCGCAACCGGCCTGGGCGGCGCTCCCGCTGGTCGAGCGGGAGCGTTACATGGCGCGCATCCGCGATTATCTGGTCGATCACGCCGACGCCATCGGCGACACGATTTCCAAAGATGTCGGCAAAACCCAGGTCGAGGCGCTGGCCACCGAAGTGCTGACCAGCGCGCTGGCCACCGATTACTACCTCAAGAACGCCCGGCGCTTTCTCCAACCCCGCAAAGTGCGGGGCGGCTCCCTGCTGTTTTTGAACAAGCGCAGCCGGATTTTCCGGATACCTTACGGGGTGATCGGCATCATCGCCCCCTGGAATTATCCGCTCGGTATTCCAATGCACGAGATCGTGCCGGCACTGCTGGCCGGCAACGCGGTAATCTTCAAAACCGCGCCGGAAACGCAAATGGTCGGGCGCAAGATCGAGGAGATGATTCAGGCCGCCGGTCTGCCGGCCGGTGTGTTCGTTCACTTGAACCTTCCCGGCGCCCTCATCGGCCAACTCCTGCTGGAACCGGATAACCATGTGGACAAACTGTTCTTCACCGGTTCGGTGCCGGTCGGCAAAACGCTGATGGCCAAAGCCGCCGAAACGCTAACGCCGGTTTCGCTGGAGTTGGGCGGCAACGATCCGATGCTGGTCTGCCCCGACGCCAACCTGGAACGGGCGGTCAACGGCGCGATGTGGGCCGGATTGCAAAACAGCGGCCAATCTTGCGGGGGCGTCGAACGCATCTACGTTCACAAAGACATCTACGAACCGTTCGTCCGCCTGCTGAAGCAACGGGTGGAAGCGCTGCGCCAGGGTCCCAGCATTCACCACGACGTCGACGTGGGCGCGATGTGCACCGAACGCCAGATCAAAACCATCCAGCGCCAAGTGGACGACGCTCTAGCCAAGGGCGCGAGCATTCTTGCCCAGGTCAAGATCGATCCGGCGCACGCCCAGGCCAATTTCTACCCGGTCACGGTGCTGACCGATGTCGATCACGCGATGGAGCTGATGCGCGAGGAAACCTTCGGACCGGTTCTCGGCGTCATGAAGGTGGACGACATGGAGCAGGCCATCCGGCTCGCCAACGATTCCAGCCTCGGCTTGACCGGCTCGGTGTGGTCCGCCAACACGCGCGCGGCGGTGGCCTTGGGGCGGCGCATCCATGCTGGAGTCATCACCATCAACGATCATCTGCTGACTCACGGCATGGCCGAAACGCCTTGGGGTGGCGTCAAGGAATCCGGCATCGGCCGCAGCCACGGCGAACTCGGCTTCGACGAGATGACCCAGCCTCAGGTGGTCACCACCGAACTGCTGCACTTCGCCAAGCGCAATCTGTTCTGGCACCCCTACGACGCCAAGCTGTACGACGGCCTGAAAGGCGCGCTGCATCTGCTGCACGGCCGTTCCATCGGCGAGCGCCTGCGCGGCTTGCTGCGTTTCGCGATGTTGCTGCCCCGGATGTTCCGGGATTAGCGCGGCTCTCGGACAACGATTGCCGGGGTCGGCAACAATGCTATGATTCGAATCCGTCATTCGTTTCGCGACCCAACATTGTCTTCAGGATGGTCCCGATGAACCACTTCTCCGTCACCCGCGCGCTGTTCGATGAAGTCATGGTGCCCAACTACGCCCCGGCGGCAGTCGTTCCGGTGCGCGGCGAAGGCTCTCGCCTGTGGGATCAGGAAGGCCGGGACTACATCGATTTCGCTGGCGGCATCGCCGTGACCGGGTTGGGGCACGCTCATCCAAAGCTGGTGGCGGCGCTGGTCGAACAGGCGCAAAAGCTGTGGCATGTCAGCAACGTGCTGACCAACGAGCCAGCCTTGAAGCTGGCCCGCGCGCTGTGCGAACTGACCTTCGCGCAACGAGTGTTTTTCGCCAACTCCGGCGCCGAAGCCAACGAGGCGGCGCTCAAGCTGGCACGCAAATATGCCGCCGATCACTTTGGGCCGGACAAGCGCGAAATCATCGCCTTCACTCCATCCTTCCACGGCCGTACCCTGTTCACCGTCGCGGTCGGCGGCCAACCCAAATACACCCAGGGTTTCGAACCGCTGCCGCCGGGCATCACCCATGTTCCGTTCAACGATCTAGCCGCTCTCGCCGAAACCATTTCCGACCACACCTGCGCGGTGATTTTGGAGCCGATATTGGGCGAAAGCGGCGTCGTCAGCGCCACCCCGGAATTCCTGCAAGAAGCGCGCAAGCTGTGCGACCGGCATCGGGCGCTGCTGATTTTCGACGAAGTGCAGTCCGGCAACGGCCGCACCGGCTCTCTCTACGCCTACATGGGCTACGGGGTTACGCCGGATATCCTGACCACCGCCAAAGGGCTCGGCGGCGGCTTCCCGATCAGCGCCATGTTGACCACCAGCCCCATCGCCAACAGCCTCAACGTCGGCAGTCACGGCACCACCTACGGCGGCAACCCGCTGGGCTGCGCGGTCGCCGGCGCGGCGCTGGAGCTGCTCAGCGATCCCGGATTGCTGGCCGGAGTGCGCCACAAACACGAAACATTCATGTCCGGCCTGCATCGAATCAACGAACGGCTCGGCGTGTTTCGGGAACTGCGCGGCAAGGGATTGTTGCTCGGCTGCGAATTGATCGAACCCTGGCAAGGCCGGAGCCGGGATTTCGTCAAGGTCGCGCTGGAACAGGGGCTGCTGGTGTTGGTGGCCGGGCCGGACGTGATCCGGCTGGCGCCTTCGCTGATCATCCCCGACGAGCTGATCGAGGAAGGCTTGAACCGCTTCGAACGGGCCATTGCTCGACTGCTTTCACAAACCGTTCCCGCGAACGAGGAGCTGGCTCATGCGGCGAGATAAAGCCGAGCCGATACAGATCGAGTGCCCGAAGTGCCGCTATACCTCGATCATCTACATTCCCATCGAGGAGATGCCGCGCTGTCCCCAGTGCGGCACCCGGATGATCATCAAGGAGTTGCTGGACGAAGGCAAATCGACCTAAACCGTTCGCCTCGTCCGCATCCTTCTTTCTCGCTCCGCCCCCCTTCGTCCCCGACGTCCATCGAAGCCTCTCGCCAGCAACCGTCGAGAGGCGATGGGTCGTCACCGCGCGATCCCGTCCGATTCGGCCACCAGGATCGCCCGAAAATCGTTGACGTTGGTCAGGGTCGGCCCGGTGATCACCGAATCGCCCAAGGCCCGAAAAAAGCCGTGGCCGTCGTTGTTCGCCAAGCTGTCGCGCGGCTTGATACCCTTGGCCCAAGCGCGAGCTAGCGTGTCCGGCGCAAGGTAAGCTCCGGCAATGTCTTCCTGTCCATCCACGCCGTCGGTGTCGCCGGCCAGCGCGTAAATGCCGGGCTGGCCGTTTAGCGCAATGCCGAGCGCGAGCAGAAATTCGACGTTGCGCCCGCCGCGCCCCCGGCCGCGTACCGTCACGGTGGTTTCACCCCCAGAGAGCAGGACGCAAGGTGCGGGGAACGGTTGGCCGCGCAAGGCGATTTGCCGAGCGATGCCGGCCATCGCCGTGCCGACATCGCGGGCTTCGCCCTCGATGCTGTCGCCCAAAACGTGCGCGGCGAGGCCCGCCCGGCGAGCGACTGCCGCTGCGGCTTCGAGCGCCATCTGGGGAGTGGCGATCAGATGGGTCTCGATGCTGGCCAGACGTGGATCGCCCGGCTTGATCGTCTCGCCCTGACCGCTTTCCAGCAAGGCCCGCGCCGCTGCCGGCGCGTCGATCCTGTAGCGGTCGAGAATCGCCAGGGCATCGGCGCATGTGGTGGGATCGGGCACGGTCGGCCCGGAGGCGATGTCCGGCGGGTCGTCGCCGGGCACATCGGAGATCAGCAGGTTAACGACGCGAGCGGGATAACAAGCCGCTGCCAGCCGGCCGCCCTTGATCGCCGACAGGTGGCGGCGCACGCGGTTCATTTCGGAAATGGTGGCACCACTATCGAGCAGCGCCCGGTTCACCGCCTGCTTGTCCGCCAGCGTCAATCCTTCACCGGGCAACGGCAACAGAGCCGAGCCGCCGCCAGAGATCAGGCACAAGATCACATCGTCGGCGCCCAATCCCCGCACTCGATCCAAGATGCGCCGGGCGGCGTCGAGACCGGCGGCGTCCGGCACCGGATGAGCGGCCTCGACGATCTCGATCCGCTGGCAGGGCACGGCGTAGCCGTAGCGGGTCACCACCAGTCCCGATAGCTCGCCCGGCCAATGTGCCTCCACTGCCCGCGCCATAGCCGCCGACGCCTTGCCGGCACCGATCACGATCAGCCGGCCTTTGGGCGGTTTCGGCAACCAAAGCGGCACGCACCGCGCCGGTTGCGCCGCCGCGATGGCGGCCTCGAACATCTCTCGCAACAGTGCCTTGGCATCGGAGTTCTTCAGCATAGCATTCCTCATGGAGCGCGATTTCGGATTCTCGAAAAGCGGTCTTCTGCTACGGCGTCAACCTCCCGGCCAGCGCGATTGCCCCGGTAATCCAGCCAGGGCAATCGCGCTATGTG
>DEHU01000217.1 GCA_002352125.1 Competibacteraceae bacterium UBA2792
GCGACGGTGCTCAACATCAGCCCTGATCATATGGATCGCTACGAGAGCTTGGGCGATTACGTCGCCGCCAAGCGGCGGATATTCCAGGGCAACGGTACGATGGTTGTCAACGCCGACGATCCGGTGGTCGCGGCGATGATCGAACCGGAACGCGAAGTGTTGCGTTTTACTTTGGGCGAGCCGGGCGAAGACGAATTTGGCCTTCATCGGGCAAACGGCGAAACGTGGTTGGCCCATGGGCGCGAGCGCTGGATCGCGGCGACGGAACTGAAAATCAGCGGCGACCACAATCTGGCCAACGCGCTGGCAGCGTTAGCGATGGGCTACGTTCTCGGGCTGCGAAGAGAAGCGATGCTGGCAGCATTGCGCGAGTTCGTTGGATTGGCACACCGGACCGCTTTGGTGCTGGAGCACGACGGGGTGCGTTGGTTCGACGACTCCAAGGGTACCAACGTCGGCGCGACGGTGGCGGCGGTGCGCGGTCTGCCGGGCCAAATCGTTTTGATTGCCGGCGGCGACGGCAAGGGCCAGGATTTTTCGCCGCTGCGCGCGGCTTTGGCCGGCAAAGCGCGCGGCGTGGTGCTGATCGGGCGCGATGCACCGCTGATCGCCGCTGCATTGGGCGACAGCGTGCCGACGCAATCCGCGACCGACATGGATCAGGCCGTGGCGCGGGCCGTGCAATGGGCGCGGGCGGGGGATAACGTGCTGCTCTCTCCGGCTTGTGCCAGTTTCGATATGTTTAGTGGCTACGAGGAGCGCGGCGCAGTGTTCGCCGCTGCCGTGCGGAGGTTGGCCGGATGCTGAACGCTGCCGTCGTCGCCAACGGAACCCGGAACCGGTTGCCGAGCGCCGGCGAGCGCCGCAACGCGTTGCCGTTTCCCGATCCCTGGATTCTGATCCCGGCCTTGTTGCTGTTGGCGCTGGGGTTGTTGATGGTGGCCTCAGCCTCGATCCCGATTAGTGCCCATCCCAAGACCGGCAACGGACAGCCGTTTTATTTCCTGATTCGGCAGGGGATGTTCGTGTTAACTGGCCTGCTCGCATCCGGTGTGGTTTTTCAGATTCCGATGGCGCGTTGGCGGCGTGCTGGACCTTTGCTATTGCTCGCGGCGATCGGCCTCTTGATAGCGGTGTTGATTCCCGGTGTCGGCAAGGAGGTTAACGGCAGCATCCGTTGGATCGGCGTCGGGCCGATCAACGTCCAGGTTTCGGAAATCGCCAAATTGTTCGTGCTAGTTTACGTGGCCAGCTATCTCAAGCGCCATGACGCAGAATTGCAAAAGGCTGATTTCAAAATCTCGGCCTTGGCGCTCGCCCGGCCGATGGCGGTGCTTGGGGTGCTGGCGGTTCTGTTACTGCTGGAGCCAGATTTCGGCAGCGTGATCGTGTTGATGGCGACCGCGCTGGGCATGGTGTTCCTGGCAGGAGTCAACATCTGGCAATTCGTCGTCTTGCAAGCGGGGACCGTTGCCGCCATGGCGGTGTTGCTCTGGTCCTCGCCCTTGCGGCGGGCGCGATTGATCAGTTTCCTCGATCCATGGGCAGACTGGCAAAACAGCGGTTACCAGCTCACGCAGTCGCTGATCGCCATCGGTCGTGGCGAACTGTTTGGGGTGGGATTGGGTGAGAGCGTGCAAAAGTTGTTTTATCTGCCGGAAGCGCATACCGATTTTCTTTTTGCGGTACTGGCCGAGGAACTGGGGCTAGCTGGCGTTCTGGCCATCGTCGTCCTGTTTATGACTCTGGTGTGGCGAGCGTTCGGAATCGGGCGACGGGCCGATCGCTTGGGCACGAAATTCTCGGCTTATCTGGCTTACGGCATTGGGCTTTGGTTCGGTATCCAGGCGTTGTTCAACATGGGGGTCAACATGGGTGCTTTGCCGACCAAGGGGCTGACTTTGCCATTGATGAGCTATGGCGGCAGTAGCGTGGTGGTGATGTGCGTGGCGTTGGCGGTGTTGCTGCGCATCGATGTAGAAACCCGCGCCAGCGGAGTGCACGAAGAATGAACGAACCCCGACCGGTGCTGATCATGGCTGGCGGAACCGGCGGCCACGTATTTCCGGCGCTGGCGGTGGCCGAGCGGCTGCGCGAGCGTGGTGTGCCGGTGGTGTGGATGGGTACGCGGCGCGGCTTGGAGGCGACGCTGGTGCCGAAGGCGGGCATTCCGATGGAATGGATCGGGGTCGCTGGATTGCGCGGCAAGGGCATCCGTCGCTTGTTGGAGATGCCGCTGATGCTCGGGCGAGCTTTGTGGGAAGCCAAAACGATTTTACAGCGGCTGCGCCCGCGAGTGGTGCTGGGCATGGGCGGGTTCGCTAGTGGTCCTGGCGGTATGGTGGCTCGGGGGCTTGGAATTCCGCTGGTAGTTCACGAGCAAAACGCCATCGCCGGCTTGACTAATCGCTGGCTGGCGCGAATCGCCAATCGGGTGCTGGAAGCGTTTCCCGCTACATTTCCAACGGCGCGACAAGCCTTGACCGTCGGTAATCCAGTGCGCGAGCGCATCGCGGCATTGCCGCCGCCGCCGCAGCGATTTGCTGGACGCCATGGCCGGCCACGGCTGTTGGTGGTGGGTGGTAGTCAGGGCGCTCTGGCGCTGAATCAATTGGTGCCTCAATCCTTGGCTTTGCTGGGGGACGACGAACGTCCCGAAGTTTGGCATCAGGCGGGAGGACAGTTGCACGAGGCGGCAGCGGTAGCCTACCGGGACGCCGGTGTGACGGCGCGGCTGACGCCGTTCATCGAAGACATGGCCGAGGCTTACGGTTGGGCCGATTTGGTGCTGTGTCGGGCCGGGGCGTTGACCATCGCCGAGCTGGCGGCGGTGGGCGTCGGCTCGATCCTGGTCCCGTTTCCGTTCGCGGTGGACGACCATCAAACCGCCAATGCCCGGTTTTTGGAGCGAGGGGGGGCTGCCCTGCTCTGCCAGCAAGCGGAGTTGACCGCCGAGCGGCTGGCCGCGACGTTACGCGATCTGCTCGGCGACCGCATCCGACTGCTGCGCATGGCCGAGGCGGCGCGACAAATGGCTAGACTCGAAGCCGCCGAGCAAGTAGCGGTGGCGTGCCTGGAACAGGCGAGCGCGTGACCGATGGATACAACGATGGATACAAGGGGAGGAGAAGAGATGGGCAAACCCAGTCTGGCAGCAATTCCGGAAGCCTGGCGCGACATGCGGCGAATTCGCCATATTCATTTTGTCGGTATCGGCGGAGCCGGTATGAGCGGGATCGCCGAAGTCCTGCTGAATTTGGGTTACACCGTATCCGGTTCCGACCTGCGCGCCAGCCCGGTCACGGCGCGTTTGGTCCAGTTGGGCGCGACGATTCGCCAGGGACATGCGGCCGGACACGTCGCCAATTGCGATGTGGTGGTGATCTCCAGCGCGGTAGCCGAAGATAATCCCGAAGTGGCCGCCGCGCGGGCGGCGCGCATTCCGGTGGTGCCGCGCGCCGAAATGCTGGCCGAACTGATGCGGTTTCGCTACGGCATCGCCGTGGCCGGCACCCACGGCAAGACCACCACCACCAGCCTGATCACCAGCTTGCTCGCCGAAGGTGACTTGGATCCGACTTTCGTCATCGGCGGTCGCTTGAACAGCGCCGGCGCCAACGCCAGGCTGGGAGGAGGGCGCTATCTGGTGGCCGAGGCGGACGAGAGCGATGCCTCGTTTTTGTTCTTGCAACCGATGGTGGCGGTGGTGACCAACATCGACGCCGACCANNTTGGCGGTGCTGTGCACCGACGATCCGCAAGTACGGGCAATTTTGCCCCGCATAAGTCGGCCGGTGCTGACTTACGGTACCGACGAAGATTGCGATGCCCGGGCGACCGACATCGTTCAGGAAGGATTGCGGACCCGCTTCCTGGCTCATTTGCCCAATCTCAAATCGCCGTTACCGATCACGCTGAATTTGCCGGGCCGGCACAGCGTGCTGAACGCNNNGCGCTGGCGGTCGCCCACGAGCTGGGCGTTTCGGAAACCGCCATCCGCCGTGCTTTGCGGAATTTCCAGGGTATCGGCCGGCGTTTCCAGCAGCACGGCGAGCTGGTTCTACCGGATGGTGGCCGCGCCACCGTGATGGACGATTACGGCCATCATCCTCGCGAAATTCAGGCGGTGTTGGCGGCGCTGCGCGGCGCTTGGCCAGAACGGCGGCTGGTGCTGGCATTTCAGCCGCACCGATTTAGCCGCACCCGCGATCTGTTCGACGATTTCGCTCAGGTGCTTTCCGAGGTGGATACCTTGATCCTATTGGACGTCTATCCGGCCGGCGAGAAACCGATCCCCGGAGCCGATGGGCGCAGCCTTAGTCGCGCGATTCGAATTCGCGGGAAAGTAGAACCGGTTTTCGTCGAGCAAACCGCCGATCTGCCCGGAGTATTGCCGGATTTGCTGTGCGATGGCGACCTGCTGCTCATGATGGGAGCGGGGGACATCGGCGCGATGGCGGTGCAACTGGG